>PBTJ01000038.1 GCA_002726925.1 Gammaproteobacteria bacterium
ACCAATTACTATTATGACAACGTGGTGAATAAAGACTGACTGCAAGAAGTGCCTTCGTCATGCTGCAGTGCTACTGCGTGCCCTCGGGTCAATAGATACGTCAGCACCGATTCGATAGTGTTTGAGGCCAAGGCTTAGGCCAAGGAGGCGCGGAAGCGCCAGTAGGGCAGCATAGTGGTGGCATATTGTTGATCGAAAACTCTACGACTACACCGTACGGCATGGCGTCAAACCCATAAAATTGTTTGACGACCTGCGCACCATTATTTTTTGCCTGGGAGCAGAAGACACAGCGTCTGGTATGACATGGCCACTAGCCGGTCCACAGGGTAGTCGTTACCCCGATCCCAGCGCGCATAGAACCCCCATGCTTAAACCACCGCCTCGCCGTTCGGCGGGTCGATGGTGGCGGCAACACCTAGGCTAATTCGCCGATGCGCTGAATCGGTCGAACCTTGAAGTCGTCATAGCCCACTAGGCCCTCGGATGCGGAAAACGCACTGCCTTTTTGCTACGGTTTGCGGCCCCGCACAATTGTTTCCTCGACCGTGGTCGTTGCTGGCAGAGATTGCAGTGAAGCCTGTTGAAGCCGAGCCAAAGACGACCAAGACGAGAAAGGCAGAGAGTCGGCGCCTTGGAAGTCGAGGGTGGGCAGGTGGTCCGTTGGTCTTGCTCATTGGTATTGTGGGTGGCATCGGGCGTTAGGGCTGGTCTGAAAGAATGCGGCGCACAGCCCACTTCACCTGACTGAGCATCACCAAGAACGAGCAGGCGTTTACTTTTCTGCAGTACATCCTGATGATCACGCGAAGGGTTAGACGCGAGGCATACATGGACGGTATTCACGACTTGGGAGGCACGCAAGGCTTTGGCCGCATTGACGTTGAGGCAGACGAGCCTGTCTTCCACCAACCTTGGCAGCGCACGACCTTCGCACTGATGATGGCCACGCAAATCGTCATGCGTAGCCACAATACCGACGAATATCGCCATGCCATTGAGCGCATGCGTCCCGCCCATTACCTACTCGCCGATTATTACGAGCGTGTGCTCACTGGCACCGTCTCGCTGCTGGTAGAGAAGGGCCACTTGTCACAGGCAGAGTTAGAGCAGCGCGCCGGTGGAGTGTTTGAACTGGTCGGTCCGGTGGCCGAGCAGCCCGTGGTAGAGCTAGCGCCGCAGGTGCAACCTCGTTTCAGCATTGGTGATCGGGTCAGGCTGCTCACCATCAGCCCTGGGGGACACATTCGCGCTCCCAAGTTCTGTCGCGGTCATCAAGGTACTGTGATCCACCGCGCGCCGCCGTTCCGCTTTCCCGATACCTCGGCTCATGGCGGCGAACGGCGCAAAGAACATACCTATCATGTGGAGTTCGCATCGACGGATCTATGGTCAGATGACCGCGCGACTAACGACTCCGTCATTGTTGATTTGTGGGACAGCTATCTGGAGGCGGCATCGTGAGCGAGCAAAATGGTAGGCAGACACAGGATGCCGCATCGATAGAAAGGCGCGTTGCCGCCACCAAGGCAGCCTTGATCGAGGCCGGCCGCATTGCTGAGGCAGACCTTGAGCATTTTGCCCACATGGCCGAAGACTGGAAGCCGGAGAATGGCGCCAAGGTGGTGGCGAGGGCTTGGACCGATCCGGACTTTCGCGCTCGCTTGCTCGAAGACGCGACATCCGCCTGCGCAGAAATGGGTTACGCCGGACCGCAAGGGGAGTACATTGTCGCTTTGGAAGACACCCCAGATCGGCATAACGTCATCGTCTGCACCCAATGTTCATGCACGGCTTGGCCGGTGCTCGGTCTGCCGCCAGACTGGTACAAAAGCCCCGCCTACCGGGCGCGCGTCGTGCGGGAGCCGCGTCGAGTGCTCAGCGAAATGGGTCTGGAGCTAAGCGACGAGGTTGCGGTGCGTGTTTGGGAAACCAGCGCGGAAACCCGCTACATGGTGATCCCGCTGCGCCCCGAGGGTACGCAGGCATTCACCGAAGACGCGTTAGCGCGCCTGGTTACGCGCGAGGCGTTGACTGGCGTAGCGCTGGCAAACTCGCCGACCCGCTAGATTCCGCGCGACGTAGATCACACAGCATTCGCTTCGCTGGCCCAAGAGCCAGATGATTTTTCAGGGAAATTTTTATGAGTAACGGTATGAGCATCAGCGATTCCTTTGAGGCCGGCAGCGCGACAACTGGCCCGCGCGGTCAGCGCGCCCACCCGCTAACCATCGAGCACAGTGATCGGCTAGTCGAGAAACTCTACAAAGTCGGCGATAAGGCTTGGTCGCTGGTGGGTAATGGCCTGTCGAATCAGTCTTTCGTGGAAGGCCCAGAGGGGCTAATTGTCATTGATACCGGTGAATGCAACGAGGAGATGGCGGCAGCCTTGGCGGCGGTGCGCAAGGAGACCGATGCGCCCATCGTTGCCTGCATTTATACCCACTTCCACTACGTGGGCGGCACTGAGGCGCTGCTGGCTGAAAACAGCGAGCTACCCATATGGGGGCATGCCGGTATTCAGGCCAATCTCGAGCGTTTCGGCGGTGAAATCGCCCCGCGCGTGACACGCGGGCTAGTACATCAATTTGCCATCGCCATGCCCGCAGATGGCCCGGACGGGGTGGTCAACTTAGGGCTGGGCAACTTTTTTCGTAACCCCAATCATGCCCCGTTCACCAACGGCTACCTGCCCGCACAGCACACGTTCGATGCACCGATGCAGACGACGATTGCCGGTTTGGAGGTAGAGTTTTNNCCTGCGCCTTCTGATGCCACGGACTCGGCNACCATTTGGTTTCCNCAGCTGAAACTNGCGGTCAACAATCTCTTGTGGCCGACGCTGTTCAATGTCTTCGCCATTCGCGGCGAGGAATACCGCGACCCGCGCATTTTGCTGCGNGGGCTCGATGAACTGAATGCACTTGGCGTCGATCATCTGATTGGCGCCCACGGACCGCCCATGTCCGGCACGGCTGAGATTGATCAACGCACGCGCGACTATCGCGATTCCATACAGTTTATGTGGGATCAAACCGTACGCTGCGCGAATCGCGGCNTGACCCTGAACGAGACCATTGCCGCGATCAAACTCCCCGACTATTTCAAAAGCCATTACACCACTCAGCAGTTGTATGGCGTGGTGGAGCATCATGTGCGGCAGATTTATTCGGGTCTGTTTGGTTGGTTTGACGAAGATGAAGCGAACCTATTTCCGGTGCCCGGCCCGGAACGCCTGCAAAAGCTGATTGCCGGTTTTGGTGGCGTCAATGCTGTGCGCCAAGCCGTCGATCAGGCGCTGNTCGAAGAGGACTATCGCTGGGCNATTGAGCTAGCCTCGTGGCTGGTGCGCTGTGAGTTAAACGAAGACGGCAGAGCCGATGCTGGTGAGGCCGAAGATCGACTGCGACTCGCCACGGCACTTCGCGGCGCGGCTTACAACACGACCTCGGCCAATGTACGTAACTGGTGTGTCACGCGAGCGTTGGAGCTGGATGGCTCATCAAACCTGCAGCGTTTTCGCACCCATCGATTTCAAAAGCGCGAGCTGGCGAGGCGACCGGCGACTGAGTCCTTGGGGCTTNTGCGCGTGTTGCTCGTGCCAGAGCGTGCAGGAGAACNGCATCAAACGCTAANGCTCTCCTTTACCGATGGCGGCGCAGCGGCGCTAACCATTCGCCACGGTGTGGCGGTGCCCGCAGTGNGCGAGGCNTTGCCTGAAACGGCTCTAACNGCTTCGATCAGTAGCGAGAATTGGTTCGAGNTCATGGGCGGCAAGCTGGCACTGAGTGAGGCCATGGCCGATGGCGTGCTNGAGACTTCGCACGCGGAAGGGCTGAAGGCCTTCTTTGNTTGTTTTGATCTTGTGACGTTAAACAGCTAACCGATNGAGAGTNGTATGAGCGATATACCCAAGCCCTCAANATCCTTCGATGGCGACATCCAGCGGCTGTTTAAAGATTCCACCCCGAGTCCGCTGCCACTGAACAAACAGGCGGCGGGTGCGCCGAATGTGCTGCTGGTAATGCTGGACGATGTGGGCTTTGGAACCTGCAGCACCTTTGGCGGGCCCATACCTACGCCGGGCGTAGACAAAGTCGCGACCGCGGGCTTGAAGTACAACCAATTCCACACCACGGCCCTGTGTTCGCCCACCCGCGCATCGCTGCTGACCGGACGTAATCACCACAGTGTACACATGGGGGGCATCACAGAAATCGCCAACAGTTTTCCGTCATACGACAGCGCGATTCCGCCAGAGACCGCCACCATTGCCGAAATATTGAAACAAAACGGTTACTCCACCGGCTGCTTTGGTAAGTGGCACTTAACTCCAGCTTGGGAGCAAAACCCGNCAGGGCCCTTTGACCGTTGGCCAACAGGCATGGGCTTCGAGCGCTTCTACGGCATCATTGGTGCTGAGGCCTCCCACTGGGAGCCAGCGGTTTACGATCAAACCACGCCAGTGGAACCGCACCTTGGCCGTGACGNCTATCACCTCACCGAAGACCTNGCCGAAAAAGCCATCGAGTGGATCGCCAAGCAGCAGGTNTCTGCNCCGGATAAACCGTTCTTTTGCTACTTCGCCCCAGCTGCCGTGCACGCCCCGCATCATGTAGCCCCAGAATGGATCGACAAGTTTAAGGGTCAGTTCGACAAGGGCTGGGATGGCCTGCGCGAGGAGATATACCAGCGTCAACTGGCCATGGGAGCGATCCCTGAAGGCACGGCGCTGACCGAGCGTCCTGAGCAAGTGCCCGGTTGGGCAGAATATCCAGACCGCTACAAGCCAGTGGCTGCGCGGCTGATGGAAGTGTTCGCCGGCTTCATGGCCCACACCGATGCCCAAGTGGAGAGGGTGATCGACTATCTGGTGGAGCAAGACGCCTTCGACAATACGCTGGTGATTTATCTCACTGGCGACAACGGCGCCTCCGCCGAGGGCACCGTGCACGGCGCGTGGAGCGCACCCTCGTTTCAAAACGGTGTGCATGAAGATCCGGAATGGCTGCTTGAGCATATGGATGACTTCGGCACCGAGCGCTGCGAAAACCACTTTAATGTGGGCTGGGCATGGGCGCTGGATTCACCCTTTCAATGGATGAAGCAGGTGGCCTCGCACTTTGGCGGCACTCGCAACGCCTTGGCGGTGTCGTGGCCCAAGGGCATCAAAGCCAAAGGCGAGTTTCGCCCGCAGTTTCACCATGTGATTGACCTATTTCCAACGCTGCTGGAGGTTGCCGGTATTGCCCTGCCCGAGCGGGTTAACGGCATAGCGCAAGACCCCGTGCACGGCTGCAGCATGGTGCCCACCTTCACCGATGCCTCGGCCGCCAGCGCGCATACCACCCAGTATTTTGAAATTCTGGGCAACCGTGCCATTTACCACGATGGCTGGATGGCCTCTTGCTTCCACGGCCGCCTGCCTTGGATTCGTTTTGCAGGTTTTGAGTTCGATGGCGAGCAGGAGGTGTGGGAGTTGTACAACGTGGCGGAAGATTTTTCGCAAAGCGTGGACTTGGCGGCATCCCACCCTGACAAACTGGCCGAGTTGCGCGCACTGTTTGAAACCGAAGCTGTGCGCTATGGGGTATACCCACTGCGCGATGCTTCTGCCCGACGCGGGGGCGATTACGCACCGCCGCATTCGATGGAAGGGCATAGCAAAATGACCTACGGCCCTATGCATATTCGTATGCCGGAGCATGGGGTGATCAATCTAAAGAACACCTCCTATCGCATAGCCGCAACGGTGATGGTGCAAGCCGGTGGCCAAGGGGTCATCGCTTGCCAAGGCGGCAACATGGCGGGCTGGAGCCTTTACCTAGATGAAGCCTCTCGCCCCAGCTATGTGTACAACTGGTTTGGGCACGAATTCACCACGCTGGTAGGCGAGCCGCTCGTGGCAGGTGAACACCAGATCTGCGTCGAATACGCTCATGATGGCGGCTTTGCCGCGGGCGGCGACCTTGAACTTTTGGTGAATGGTGAGCGGGTGGCTGAGGGTCGGGTGAAGCGCACGGTGCCGGTGATTTTCTCTATGAGCGGAGAGACGTTTGATGTTGGCCGCGACACCGGCTCGCCGGTGGGTAAGTACCCCCACGACTTCGCGTTCGTCGGCGTTATTCATGGCGTGACGCTTGAGCGCCTCGCTGAGCCTTCTCAGGAAGTAAAACAGCAGGAACGCAAAGGTGCGTTCAAAGCGGGCTTAAGTGCGCAATAGGCCGAAAGTCAGTTCTGCCGGGTGCTAGCGTACCGCGTAGACGGCAAGGCCGATCAGCACGTAAGAAACTGCGTAGTAGTAGAACAGTGCTTTAGGCGGCATGGGCCTCGTCTCCTTTCTTGTGATTTGTCATCGTTCAGCGGACGTTCGTGCTAGGTTGGCACGGTAACAGCAGTTATTGGTAACGAGAAGCACTGGAGCAAGATAATGAAAAAACGACTCACTGCCTTTTTGGCGCTCACCCTTAGCCAGTTCGCACTGGCAGACGGGCACCCTACCATCACTATTCCTGACGAATCATTCTCTCTCAAGGGCAAAATGCTCAACATAGAGCTGACAGATGCGGGTGGTGTGGTCACCGTTGAAGGTATCGCTGGCCGCTATGGGCGCGTGTACCTGACCTACAACATGACGCTGAACCCTAACGCCGATAGCCAAGGTCCGTTCACCGGCCGTGGCATGGGCATCAGTGAGGACGGCGCGCGACAAGCTGGGTCACGCAATGGGGTTTGGAAGCGCGAAGGAACGGTCATTACCTTTCACTCATTGGATGACGTCACCGACGGCAATCAGAACCTGTGCAAATCGGTACTCGATCTGTCTACCGGTGAATTCGAGATGACCTTCTACCCAATGTAGATCGGACTCGAGTACCTCTTCTGGTGGGCCGGGCTGCCATCGTGTTTACTCCCTAAACAAGTCTCTAGGGGAGTGAGATGATCGACATTAACGGCATGGCCCACGTTATTTTAACGGTGAGCCAATTCGATAAGGCGCATAAGTTTTACAGCGGCTTACTGCCAGCGTTCGGCATGACCAAGGTCAACGATGGGCCAGATTTTCTCTATCACGTAGGTGCGCGCACCGCCATCGGCGTCAGGCGCTGTGACCCGCAGTTCGAAGCTGAGCGCTTCGAGCAATATCGCGTCGGTTTACATCACATTTGCTTGCGTGCCAAAAGCCGCGAGGCGGTGGATCAAACCGCTGCGCTTGCGGCTTCTCTTGGCGCGAAGATCGTGCGAGGCCCAGAAGAGCGGGATTGGGCGCCGGGCTATTACTACGTGCTGTTTGAAGACCCAGACGGCATCCGCCTAGAAGTAAACCATGTGCCCGGCACAGGATTACTCAACGCCGACGCCAGCTTTGGCTCTGCCGATGACTACGTACGCCTCGATGGCGAAGACCTCCTTGATCACCGCTAATGCGCATTTGCTTCGTCACGAACATGGCCTAATCTCGGAAGCATAAATTGCTCAGATAGCGGAGGATTGATGCAAGAACCCACAAACATCCAATTTTGGGGTGCGAGTACCATGCGCACGTTCAGGCCACTGTGGGTG
Organism: Gammaproteobacteria bacterium; assembly: GCA_002726925.1. Taxonomy (GTDB): domain Bacteria; phylum Pseudomonadota; class Gammaproteobacteria; order Pseudomonadales; family Azotimanducaceae; genus UBA4421. Next base: position 7,564 of record PBTJ01000038.1, read on the forward strand.
GCCGAAGAACTGGCCGTGGCCTATACCCATCACCCCATTGGTCCGCGCACGGGCGAAACCCAGACTTCGGCCTATACCGAAATGAACCCCAAGCAGAAAGTGCCCTATATGCAAGACGCGGGGTTTGGTCTGTCTGAGAGCGTAGCCATTTCTCGTTATCTGATTGCCCGCTATGGCAGTGAGTCAACGATGGCCATGCCAACCTCGGTGGAGGCACTGGCCAGAGAAGACGAGTGGGTGTCCTATATTTACGGCGAACTGGATGAAACCTCGCTGTACGTTATGCGCCGTCACGGAGACTTGGCGCCTATTTACGGCGAAGCCCCGGCCGCCATGACAGCTTCTCGCGCATACGCGGAAAAGCACTTAGCCGTGGTCGCCGAGCATATGACGGGCAAAGACTTTGTCGTCGGCGACCAGCTTGGCCTCGCCGACATCATGCTCGTGTCCTGCCTTGATTGGGCAGTGCACTATGACTTCGAATTACAGGCGTCGCTGCTGCGCTACCGCGACCTACACCGCAGTCGCCAGGCGTACCGACGTGCTTTTGACGTCAACTACCGCGCGTCGAGCTAGACGAACCAAGAACGTCGCGAGACAACAAGAAAAAGCAAAAATCAAAACAATAAAAAGAACAAAAGTATTCAGGAGTACAGACGATGGGACCGCTTAATGGCTTAAAAGTGATCGACCTCACCAGCATGGTGTCTGGGCCAGTGGCCGCTGCCATGCTTGCAGATCAAGGTGCTGAGGTAATCAAGGTAGAACCCCTGCACGGCGAGCAAATGCGCTTGATGGGCAAGCCCATCAACGAACTGCCGGCGATGTTTTTTTCCTGCAATCGCGGCAAGCAATCCCTTGCCTTGGACCTCAAGTCCGACGCAGGCAAGCAGGTGCTGTGGCGCTTGATTGGAGAGGCTGACGTGCTGCTGCAGAACTTTCGCCCTGGTGCCATGCAGCGCATGGGTTTTGCGGAAGAAGACGTACGGACCAAGAACCCGCGGTTAATTTACGTTTCCATTAGCGGCTTTGGCGAGCACGGGCCCTACGCTCATCAGCGGGTTTATGACCCGATCATTCAGGCGCTGTCATGCGCCACGGATATTCAAGCCAACCGCATCACCCGCGACCCGGAAATGTTTCGCGTGATCATTGCCGACAAAGTCGCCTCACTGACCGCGGCCCAAGCCATTGCCAGTGCGCTGTATCACCGCGAGCGCAGCGGCGACGGGCAGCACATCAAAGTGTCCATGCTCGACGCCATGCTGGCGTTCTTTTGGCCCGAAGGCATGGGCGGTATTACCTACGCCGATAACGAATACGACCCGTCTGAAACCTCAGGCTCCATGGATCTGATCTATCCCACACAAGACGGTTTCATCACCGCAGGCGTGATCAGCGACAAAGAATGGGTGGGCATGTGCCGGGCGCTGGACCGCGAAGACCTCATCGAAGACCCGCGCTTCGCTACAGCCGGTGCGCGGCTGCAGCATGTGCAAGAGCGCAAAGAAATCACCATGGCGGAAATCGCCAAATGGCCCAGCACCGACATACTCGAGCGCCTGCAAGCGCACGACGTGCCCAATGCACCGCTACTGCGTCGCATGGAACTGCTCGAGCACCCGCAGATACAGGCCAGCGAAACAATCCAGCGCACCCATTTCGAGGGCTTCGGCGAAGTGCGCCAAGCGCGACCTGCAGCGCAGTTCAGCGAAACACCCAGCGAGATCCGTGGCCCCGCACCCAAACTTGGCGAGCAATCCAAATCGATATTGGCAGGGCTTGGTTATTCTGCAGAAGAAACTCAAAAGCTCATTGATGCAGGGGTCATCAAGGGCGTTTGAAGAGCTAGAAATCACGAAGTGGCGGTGCCGATCAAACCAGCGTTTCCTGTCGTGACTAGGAGCGCAGCTTTGGAGGGGTTGTCTTCAGTGGCTGCCTCTAGCGAACCATTGGTTTTATTCAGCGTTAAAGCTAGGCTCTGGTGTCCATTGGGGGGTGGGGTCTTTCATTCGTGTCTGTTCGCTTAAGCAAAAAATGGCTGTCTATCGACGAGGCTCGCGGTTTGTTGCGCGGGAATCTCGGTGTGTTTGCGTTGGCGGATGCGCAGCAGAGTACGCGCTACATTGGCTACGCCGGTGGCAAAAGCTTGTTTGGTCTGAAGGGTGAAGTGGCGGCTGCGGTGCAGGCTTTGCCTGCAGTGACGTTCGTGCGCTGGGAAGTGACGACTTCCTATCTTAGTCGCTACAAGGAGCTGTTGATGCTGCATCACTACGATTACGGTGAGCTACCGCCCGATAATCCTCCGCCTGCCGCGATCACCTTAGGCAAATTGAGGCCTGCTGGATGAACTTAGAACTCACCGAAGAACAAGACCTGGTTATCGCCATGGTGCGACGCTTTGTGCGCGAAGAAATTCTGCCGCTCGAATACGACCTAGACCCAGATGCAGACGAACTCGACGCGGCTGACCGTGCTCGGCTGATCGAAAAAACTAAGGCCATGGGTCTGTATGGGCTGGATATTCCGCCGGCCTTTGGCGGGCCGGACATCGACTTGGTCACGCGCACGCTGATGGCGGTGGAGATGGCGCAGCATCGGGCGGGACTGTACGCGCCTTGTTACGGCACCTTTGGTGGCGCCGGTTTGGCCCAGCTCTTTGAGGCGACTGAAGAGCAGAAAGAGAAGTATCTATACCCCACACTGCGGGGCGAGAAGCGCGGCTTTTTTGGTCTGTCAGAACCGTCGGGTGGTTCAGATCCTGCTCGGGCAATTCAAACCAAAGCGGTGCAGGACGGCGACGACTGGATTATCAACGGCGGCAAGTTATGGATCAGCGGGGCGGATAAAGCCCAATACGGGCTGGTGTTTGCCCGTACAGCCAACGACAAAGGCCGCAACGGGGTGACCTGCTTCATTGTCGATACCGATACGCCGGGGTTTGCAGTGCGGCGCATCGTGCACACGTTACGCTCCGCCCATTACGCCACCGAATTGAGCTTTGAAGAGATGCGGGTGCCCGCATCCAATATTCTGGGCGAGCTGAACAAGGGTTTTGCTATCGCCAATGATCGGTTGACCAAACAACGCATTCCTTATGCGGCGGGCTGTATCGGTGTGGCCATTAAGGCGCAAGAAATGGCGCTGGAATATGTGCCTCAGCGCGAGACCTTTGGCGCACCGTTGTCGTCTCGGCAGTCGATTCAGTGGATGCTGGTTGATAATGAAATCGACATTAAGCAATCGCTTTGGATTACCTTGGAGGCAGCAGCGAAGGCTGAACGCGGCGAGAATTTTCGCAAAGAAGCCGCGATGGCCAAACTGGTGGCCACCGAAGCCGGCGGGCGGGTGGTGGATCGGTGCATGCAGATGTTTGGCGGTCTTGGCGTTGCCAAAGACTTACCCTTTGAGCGTTGGTTTCGAGAGATGCGCATTCGGCGTATTGGCGAAGGCCCCAGCGAAGTGCAGCGTCATGTCATTGCCAGAGAGTTGCTGGGTTCGTCACTGCGATAGCGGCCTTACCGGAGCTGGATCGAAGTAGGAAGAGATACATGGGCAATAGCCACGAAGAAATCGACATCATTCGCCGCACCTTGCGTTACTGCGAGGCGGGAACTACTCATATGGAGTCTGGGCTGCTGCGCAACCCGGTATCGCACTACGCCAATGCTCAGCGGCTCGCTCAAGAGCAGGCGATACTGTTTCGCGAGTTTCCGATTGTCGTTGGCCACGTTAGCCAATTGGCGTCTGCGGGTGACTTTTTCACCCACGATGAAACCGGTGTGCCCATGCTGGTGACACGCACTCGGCAGGGCGCCGTCAAGGCGTTCATGAATGTTTGCCGACATCGAGGGGCGCGTATCGTGACCGAAGCCGGTGGCAATGCCACTACGTTTTCTTGTCCTTACCACGCATGGACTTATGACCTTGAAGGTCGGCTGCGTGGCTTACGGCAACCTGCGGGCTTTGCGGACCTAGACAAAAGCGAATATGGCTTGGTCGAACTGCCTGCTTTTGAGCGATACGGTTTGATTTGGGTGCGCCCGAGCGTTAGCGAAGCGCCCATCAGCATCGACGCCTGGCTCGCACCGATGGCGGAGCAACTCGCGTCCGTTGATATGGCGTCACTTGTTGTACACAAGGCGTGGTCGGTGGAGTTGAACATGGGTTGGCGCATCGCCCTTGAGGGGTTTCAAGAGTCCTATCACTTTTGTTCGGCGCACAAGCAGACGGCTTGCTCGGCCTATCTCGATAATCAGTCGGTCTTCGTTGACCACTATCCGCACTTTCGCCACGCAGTGCCCTTGGCGCAAACGGTGGAATTGCAGCAGCAGCCAGAAGCGGATTGGGATTACCGCGCTAATTACATGGATCAAAATTATCTGTTTCCCTGCAATTTTGTGCAGGTGATGACAGACCATGTATTCATTCATTCTGTGATCCCCACTGGCCCGGGAAAAAGCGTGTTCAAGTGCATCATGCTCGTGCCTGATGACGTCGATCTAAGTGCGGAGCAACGGGCGAAAAAAACGCGCTACTGGGAGGCTAATTACAACGTGGTGTGCACGGTATTTGGCGAAGACTTCGCCATTGGCGAAGGTATCCAGCAGGGGCTGTCCACTGGCGTGAACGAACATTTCGTTATTGGCCAGTTTGAGGCCGGCATTCAGCTGGCGGAGAAAGCCATTGGCGATGCCTTGGACGAGCGACTGGTTTGTCCGCAAACGCTGACGGTGATCGAGTGAACTTGTCGGCTCGCTTTGTGGATGCAGTGCGCACTGCGGTTTACCGAATCGGCGCGAGCTTTTTCTGCTGCGCGGCGATGGTTTCTGCCCACGGCCAAAACCCACCGAATATTGTGCTGATCGTCGCCGAAGACCTGAGCCCGCGGGTTGGTGCCTTTGGCGATACGTTAGCAAAAACCCCCAACATTGACGCCTTGGCCGACGACGGGGTGCGCTTTACTCAGGTGTTTTCTGCCTCTGGTGTTTGTGCGCCGAACCGCTCAGCGCTGATCACTGGCGTTTACCCACAGAGTTTGGGTACCCAACATATGCGCACGACCAATCGCGACTATGAGGCGGTGCCGCCGGCCGTGGTTAAAGCTTTTCCCGAGTTGCTGCGTCGAGCTGGATACGCGACCGCCAATACCGCAAAAACCGACTATCAGTTTGGCGAGCCGTTCACCATTTGGGATGTAAACGAAGGTAACTTCGTGCTGCCGCCAGATTTGGCGGTGTGGCGGAAATTGCCTGCGGGCAAACCGTTTTTTGCCATGATCAATCTCATGTCTACCCACGAGAGTCGCCTGGCTACCCTAGAAACCGAGGGTCAGGGCACCTTTGGATCCGTCATCAAGGCGCTCGCACTGGTGCGCGAGGCTACGGTGAGCGAGGTCACAGATCCCGCCGATGTCTCTGTGCCGGACTATTACCCTGACACACCTCAGGTACGCGAGAGCATTGCCCAGCACTACGACAACATCCACTATATGGACGAGCAGGTGGGCGAGATCGTCGCCAATTTACAGGCTGACGGATTGCTCAATTCCACCGTTGTCATCTGGACCACCGATCATGGGGACGGTCTGCCGAGAGCGAAGCGAGCGGTGTACGACACTGGCTTGCACGTTCCATTGGTGCTGCGTTGGCCCGACAAGACCGGGGCGGGGCAACTGGATACTCGGCTTGTATCTGTGGTGGATTTGGCACCGTCGATTCTGCAGCTTGCGGGTATTGAGGTGCCTGCCTTTGTGCAGGGTCAGGCCATGCTCAATACAGTGGTCACCCGAGACTATGTCTTCGCCGGACGAGACCGCATGGATGCCATACTCGACCATGTGCGAGCCGCGCGAGATCAGCGCTACAAATACATCCGCAATTACCAAGCTGACTTGTCGTATTTTCGGCCTTTGGCGTTTCGCGACATGTTCCCGGTGATGCAGGCAATTTGGCAGGCCAAGGCTGCAGGTACGCTTACCGAGCAACAGGGCTTTTATTTTACTGCCCCGCGACCGCTTGAGGAACTCTATGACACGGCGATCGATCCGCAAGAGTTGGTGAATTTGGCGAGCGAACCCGAGCACGCGCAAAGCCTACAGCGACTGCGTGGCGCCATGGATAACTGGATTAGGCGAGTGGGTGACAAAGGCGTTATCGATGAAAGTTTGATGATCGAGGCCATGTGGCCGGGCGGGCAGCAGCCGTCTACCCAGGCGCCAACTATTGAAACGCGAGATCAGCAGCTAATCCTTACCTCTGCAACGCCGGGAGCGTCTATCGCCTATCGTCTTGAAGCCGCGGGGTTCGGTGCCGAACTCTTCGGCAATCGTGAGGCTTGGCAACTTTATACCCAGCCTCTTGATCTACAGGCCTTAAGTGGAGCGACTCTGGTGGCCAAGGCGGTGCGCTACGGCTATGCCGAAAGCGCGGAAAGCAGTGCTAGCTACTGAATGATGCCAGTCATCCGGTGCGCTAGCTCGCAAGCGCCACACCGCATTGGCGCAGTTCGGCGACCAGTTCTCGACCTAAAACCACTTCTTCTTCTGGATGCTCGCAACACACCTTCAGATTAAACAAGCGGCACCCGGATTCGATATAGGGCGCCAGTTGTTCGGCAACTTGGGCTGGCGTGCCGCTGGGGGTGTAGCGCTCAAACTTCTCAAACGGTATGCGGTAAAAAGCCTCCATGCCTGCCTTTACCGCTGCATGTGCAGCATCGCCATTGTGGTGGTCTAATCCAACCCATGGCTGATAGCCGTGCATCCAGTCGACGTCGTTGCGGCCCAAGGCTTCGGCTTGTTCGTGCACGCTGACTATGGCTTGGGAGAAGCGACTTGCCGAGCACCACACACCGAGCCAACCTTCGCCAAATTTTGCGGTACGGGTGAGCGCTGCGTCTGAGCGTCCGCCTACCACGACCGGTATTGGGGTTTGCGGGGTAGGGCGAATAATGGCGTCCTGCACGCAGAATTCTTGGCCTTCAAAGGTCACGCTCTCACCAGCCAGCAGGCCCTTGATGATGGCCAGCGACTCATTGGCCCGCACGCCGCGGCGTTTCGGATTTACCCCGCATACCTCCAACTCGTGCGGGTCTTCACCGCCGATGCCGACACCAAAGATCATGCGTCCGGGTGCCAGATTCGCCATGCTCGCGAGCTGCCTTGCAACTGGCAGCGGGTGGCGCAGCGGCAACAGATAAATGCCGGTCATAACGCCAAGGCTGGGGTGGAGTTGGGACAGCCCAGCAACTTCCACGAAGCCATCGGTGCCAGAGCCATTTCGAAACGACACATGGTCCGCCATGAAAATATGATCGAAACCCGAATCTGCAATCTGCGTCACGGTTTGCTGGCGCGCAGGCCAATCGAGTTTCCAAAAGTTGCTGGGGGTGGCGAGGCCAAACTTCAATGCTGTGCTCAAAACAGGTTCCTTGCTAATACGTGCGGTCGAACTGGTCTATAGGCCAAATGCTTTGTCATCGAGATCGAGCATGACACGCCCGGCAAGTTCCATCACCGGCTCACCAACCATCATATGTGCCGATGCCACATGCACATCGCGAAAGTGCTGCTGCAGGCAGGAAGTCTCGTACACCGAGGTGCCGCCCATGAGCCGATACATCTGATCAATGACGTCGATAGAGGTATTCACTGCGTGCACGTTGGCGATGCGCATTTGCCGCCGGTCTTCCAAGCTACCCGGGGCGGATTGTGCGTTTTGCCAGCCATTATCGATGGTTTGATAAAAATACGCCCGCGCCGCGTTCAGCGCCGCATCCGCCTCGGCAACGTCAATGTGAAGTGATGGCCGCAACGACAGCGCGCGTCTGCTGCCCTGAGGAGTCTTTTCTTTCGAGGCTCGAATCACTTCTTCCAAACAAGCTCTCGCCATACCCAAACAAATGGCCCCAATGGGAATGCCCAGCAGGGCAAATTTTGGGAACTGATAAATTGGCTGGCTGGCGTGTTCGGTGTCTTCCACATCGCCCGCCATGCGCTCGGCGGGTACCCAGACGTCGTCGGCGATGTAGTCACTGGATCCCGAGCCGCGCATACCTGACACATGCCAATTATCGACTAGCTCAATTTCGTTGGGCTGAAAAAACACCCGGGTTAGTCTTGGCACGTCAGTAACGTTTTCGCCGCTGGCGTCGACTTCGTGAATGCCGCCGGAGATCCACCGCGCGTTGCGACAGCCAGAGCCCCAGCGCCAATGACCATTGATGACATAACCTGCTTGACCGTCGCGCTCCTCGAACATAGCGGTGCCGCTGTCGGCGAAGACGCCACTGGTGATCACATCAGGGTTTTGCAGCATTTTCTGCAGTTGCGAGGGTGGTAGCGCACCGAATAAGTACTGCGAGGTGGCGCCAATAAAAATGCACCACGCCGTAGAGCCGTTGGCGGTGGCCAAGGTTTCGCAAAGTTTGCAGAACGTCGTTGGTGAAATGCCGAGGCCGCCGAGTTCTTCAGGTACGACCAAGCGATAAAAGCCCAGCTTGGCCAGCTTGTCTGCTAAATCTTGAGGCAGCTGGCGTAGTTCGTCGATCTCGCGACGACGTGTGCCCAGTTCTGGCAGCAGTTGCTCGGCGGCTTCGAGCAGTTTTGTTTCTACCGCTGCGCTCGCGTTCATCGGTGAATCTCCGCGGCTGTGAGGTCGTAAATGCTGCGCCAGTTATCATCCATTTGCGCCAGCCACGCGGTCAGCAGTGGGGTGCTTGCGTTGCTGGCAGTCATGCCTTTTTGCAGCGTAAGGTACTTATAGGAAAAAGCTGAAGCGCGATAGTTGGCTGCACAGTGCACCCATACTTGTTTGCCTTGGCTTGTCATCGTATCCATGACGCCAAAAAACTGCGCGAGGTGATCGGCCTTGGGCGCATCCCAAGGCACCGGTATGTGCACATAGGTCATGCCATTCTCGCTAACCATGCGGCCTTCGTCGGCGATGGCATTTTCAGAATCAGGCATGGCGAGATTGATCACCACTTCATAACCTGCGGCGCGGATGGTGGCGAATTGTTCGGCAGTAGGTTGCCCTGAGCTGCCTAAGTTCTCAGGCAATGCGTGATAGTTATAGATGCTGCTTAGGGCATTGTCTGCGCTGGCCAGCGGGTGCGCGAATACAGAAAAAAGTAGCGCTGCCCAAACGTTAAATGTGTTCACCCATCCTCCCCGGTGGTGATGCCTGAAGTAGGGCCAAATAGTCGCAGTTAGTCGAACACTCGGCAATCTCGAAAGCTGACTTACAGCAGTACAAATGCGCCCAGTCCACCGGTAGCATCGAAGTCTAGACGCATAGAGGAAAGACCATGGACGTTCGCACTCTGATGCGCCGCGCGGCGCAGCATTACAGTGATTTTGAGGCCATCGTGCACAACGATATACGGCTAACCTTTGCACAGGCGTGGGAGCGCGGTGTGCGACTCGCCAACGGCCTGCTGGCCATGGGACTTAAGCCCGGTGACCGGGTTGGTGTGCTGGAAGACAATTCGGTAGAGGCAGCAGATTTGTTTCAGGCCGCTGCCATAGCCAANCTCGTGCGGGTGCCCCTNTATCCGCGCAATGGTCGGCCTGCCCATACCCACATGCTGGGTCATACCAACTGTCGAGCACTGCTGGTGAGCGAACATCTTGCCCACGAGGTCGAGGGCATGCAGCANGAACTGCCTGATCTTGAGCATATTTTCGTTCGTGATGCCGGCTACGAAGATTGGTTAGCTGTTCAGTCGGCCAAGGATCCTGATGTGGTGATAGCGCCGGATGATTACTTCATCATTCGTCACACCGGTGGCACCACGGGCTTGTCGAAAGGCGTAGCCTATACCCATAAGGCATGGCTCGCGGCGGGGCGCGACTGGTTTTATACCTTTCCGCCGGTGGAGCCCGGCGACAAATGTTTGCACCTCGGTCCGATCTCACACGGTTCGGGCTATCAGTATTTGCCTATGTGGCTGTCCGGCGGCTGCAACNTCATGCTCGATCACTTTGAAACCGGTCATACGCTGCATGTGATCGAACAAGAGCGCATTAACTTTCTCTTCATGGTGCCCACCATGGTGAATGCAGTGGTACACGATAANGGTGCACGTGGCCGCGACTTTTCCTCGCTGAAATGTTTGTTGNTGGCGGCAGCGCCAATTCAAGATGCCACGGCCTTGGCGGCTCGTGAAGTATTTGGTGATGTGCTGTATCAAGGCTATGGGCAGACCGAAGTGCTGCCGGTGTCGATGATGAACTCGAACCAGTGGTTTGCAGACATTGCCGGTTCTAATCCGCTGCGATCCTGCGGCTTGGCCTTGCCATTTTCTGAAGTAGAGATTTGGGATGAGGACAACAATCCGGTAGCGCCCAACGAAGTTGGCGAAATCGTCGCTCGTTCTGACGGCATGATGAGCGAATTCTGGAATAACCCGGAAGCCACGGCCGAGCGCATCGTCAACGGCTGGATCAAAACCGGCGACCTCGGCAAGCTNGATACCAACGGTTATCTGTACGTGGTGGACCGTGCTGACGACATGATCATTTCTGGTGGTTTCAATATTTGGCCAGCGGAACTTGAGAATGTGCTTGCAGGTCACGCAGATGTGCTGGAGGTGGCGGTGTTTGGCGTGCCGCACGAGCGCTGGGGTGAAACTCCTCATGCCCTATGCGTGGTTAGCGNAGGCAGTTCGGTCACCGCTGAAGANCTGACCGAATTGGTGAGCAACGACTTGGGTTCTTACAAAAAGCCCGGCGGCGTCACCCTTACCACGGAACCCTTGCCAAAGAGTCCTGTGGGCAAGATCAANCGCAAAGACCTGCGCGAACCTTTTTGGGTAGGGGTTGATCGTCGAGTATCCGGTAGTTGAGCGAGCTGACATTTCCAACGGCGCAGAAGCCGCTTGAAGTGGCCCTGGCCGGTGGCGGCATTGGCGGNCTTGCCGCNGCGCTTTGCCTCGCCCGCGTTGGCCACGCGGTAACGGTCTATGAGCAAGCTGATACCTTTGTGGAATCTGGGGCTGGCGTACAAATATCGCCGAACGCTTCGCGCGTGCTGCATGCGCTNGGTCTTACGCAGTCGCTGCGTGAGGTGGGGTTCCTGCCAGAGGCGACAGAAATTCGCAGCTGGCGCAGTGGTCGTGTTATTTCACATACTCCGCTCGGCAATGCTGCTCAGCAACGTTACGGTGCGCCTTANTACCATGTGCATCGGGGCGACCTGCTGCAGTTGCTGGTGGTCCAGGCACAGGCCCATCCCGACATTGAGTTGGTGTTAGGCAAACGTATCAGCGCATTTACCGAAGACNGCACTGGCGTATTGGTTGATCTTGGCAATGAATCCCGGACTNTTGACTTGCTCATAGGCACGGACGGCATTCATTCGGCGGTACGCGAACAGTTGTGGGGCGAGCGGGCTGCAGATTTCACCGGCAACATGGCGTGGCGCCTGTTGGTGCCGGCAAACCAGTTACCCGAAGGCTTAATCGCCCCTAACGCCACGGTGTGGTGGGGGCCGGGTAAACACTTCGTGCACTACTTGGTAAACGGTGGNCGTCAGGTGAATTGCGTCTGTGTGGTGGAAACCGACACTTGGCACCCCGAGTCGTGGATCGAACCCGGATCACTGGCTGAACTNAAAGCAGACTTCGCTGGTTGGCATGACACCATTCAAGCATTACTCGCCCGCGCCGATGAGTCCTCGCTGTTCAAGTGGGGTCTGTTTGACCGTGCGCCAATGCAGGCGTGGGGGCAGGGACGGGTGAGTCTGCTGGGGGATGCCTGTCATCCAACGCTACCCTTTATGGCGCAGGGTGCTGCCATGGCGATAGAAGACGCGGCGGTGCTGGCTCGCTGTCTAAGCGCCGANAGCGAAAANGAGAAAGATTGTGCTGTCGCGCTGCAGCGTTACGAAGAACTGCGGCGGCAACGCACTGCAGATGTGCAGCGCGGTTCGCGGCGCAATGCAACGATCTTTCATATGTCTGGCATAAAGGCATGGCTGCGTGACCGTGCGGCAGCGCGGGCTGGCGGGCATACCATGGACAAACTGTATCGTTACGACCCANTGAATGTGGATCTGAGCGNCAACATGGATTNGTGAGCCAATGGATGGCACCACTTGGTTTNTGTTGGGNNTGACACTATTTGCCGGTGCAGCGTCACCAGGTCCAAGCCTCGCCTTGGTGGTGCGCAGTGCGCTCAAAGGTGGCCGCCCTGCTGGGCTATTGGTCGCCCTGGCGCATGGCATTGGCGTGTGGCTTTACGCCTTGGCTGTGGTTTTTGGGGTTGCCGCAGTACTANTTCATCTTCCTTCGTTGATGCTTGTCNNGCAGCTTATCGGCGTGCTGTTTCTGATGTATCTNGGTAGTCGTATGATTCGTGGTGGACTAACCGCTGACGAGGACANCACTGAAGCCCTCAGCGCGCAGACAGCAGCGCGCTCGCATGGTCGTTACGTTACTGACGGTTTTTTGATCGTATTTCTTAACCCCAAAATCTTGGTGTTTTTCCTGGCGGTGTTCAGCCAATTTCTGACGTCGGCACAAAGTCTTCAGACGCAGGTGGCGGCGGCAACNCTTGCCGGCTTTATTGACGGCCTGTGGTATGGCCTTATTGCCACACTGGTGAGTCTGGGTCCCTTCGGCGCTTTGTTGCAGCGTCACCGCGCTAAAATCGATTTGTTCTTTGGGGCTGCCCTGTGGGTAATATCGCTGTGGATTTTATTCCGGCTTCTCAGCGACAGCCCCAGTATCTGATTGAGAAGGCCCGCAATCGCTGCATTGGGCCATAAACTGAATAGGAGAGTGATCTTATGTCTTTCTACGAAAAGCGCATTCTGCCCCACGTCATTAACTGCGTCTGTGGCGCTCCAGCAGTAGCTCGCCAGCGGGAGAAAGTGGTGCCCGAGGCCAAGGGCCGCGTGCTGGAGTTGGGTATTGGTACGGGTCTAAATGCTGCCTATTACCGCGCTGGAGACGTTACCGAGGTAGTCGGGGTCGACCCTAGCCGAGAAAGCTGGGTGCTAGCGCAGCCTAAAATCGCTGATGCCTGTGTGCCCATCGAGTATTGCGAGGCCAGTGCCGAGGATATTCCGCTGCCCAGTGATAGCGTCGATACCGCGGTCATCACCTACACGTTGTGTACGATCCCGCAGCCTGAAAAAGCCCTTCAAGAAGTCGCTCGGGTGTTGCGCTCTGATGGACGCGTGCTGAT
>PBTJ01000039.1 GCA_002726925.1 Gammaproteobacteria bacterium
GGCAAAAAAAACCCTGATGAAAACATCAGGGTTCTTTCGCGACGGTGGTTAGACCGTCTTAGAAGCGACGACCGCCTCCGCCGCCACCACCACCGCCACCAGGGCGTTGCTTGCTTTGTGCTTCATTGACCCGTAGTGCTCGGCCTTTGAAATCCAAGCCGTTTAGCGCTTCGATCGCGGCTTCAGAGCCGTCTTCCATTTCGACAAAACCAAATCCGCGGGACCGACCAGTTTCACGATCCGTGATAACCGATGCGGACGCGACACCGCCATGTTCTGAGAACAATGACTGCAGATCTTCATCGGTGACCGCCCATGCGAGGTTACCTACATATAGTTTTTTCACAGCTGCCTTTAGCTCCTTGTTTGATAAGTGCTGAGTTTTTCTCTCTCTGGAGAATTCGACCAATCAAACCTAGAAGCAGAGAAACTTACGTTTTCCAATCTTGTCTGGCCTCTGAAGGTCTTTCTTGCAGCGTAACTCACGCTTCAAGCTCCAACACGAACTGAGGTGTACCAAGTACAATCGGGCGAGAAANGCAAGCCTAGGGTATGCGCTCTCCAGTCACAAGGCATTATTCCTGCAGTTTTGTGCGACTGCTACGACGGTCAATCCANATTGCTACAGCCCGCACATAGANTTTAGACCTAAAGATAGACTTTGCGCGCGCCACTTGCGGCGCATGCGCAAGATCGATTCTTCATTAGTATAGGACTCCAACTGCTCGATGAGCACCCAGGCAAGGTCGATGGATTCAGCGCTCACGACGAAGTCATCGCGCTGGGCTTGCAGCATGAAGCGAATATCAAAGTGCTCGTGGGCCGGATCATCCTTTCGCGGGGGGATCTTGTGAATATCGATATCGAAAATCTCATCGCTCAAAACGTCAACGGGCAAGCCGGATTCTTCCAGCGCTTCACGCTTGGCGACCCCTANGGTGTCCGTTTCACCATCGCTGTGCCCACCAAGCTGCAGCCACATATTGAGTTTGCGGTGATGGGTCAAAAGCAGTTGGCTTCGAGTCGGATCGACTAGCCAGGCAGAACCCGTGATGTGCCCTGCCCAGCAATCGCGTTCAAAACAGTTCGGGTGACCGTCCAGCAGTGCTGTAAAACGCTCTACGGTTGCATATTCCTCTGGGTAGTGCTCGCCATAGCGTGCTAACGCTTCCAGCAGTTTGCGTCGCTGCATTGGAATCCTTATCCTCAATTCGCTCTANACCTTAGCGCATGTCTACTTNCTGTGTTCAGGTTGTTGGCAATTTAGTTCTACATTTTCGTCATTAAGAGGAGAGAGACATGCTCGCAGCGATCGCCAAGCTCAACGTGCGTGAGGGGAAGGAAGAGGAATTTGAGGCAGTCATGCTGGACCTAGCCGCCAAGGTGAATGCCAATGAACCTGGCTGCCATTTGTACAAGCTTTGCAAAGACGCCGACGGCGGCTACACGGTTATGGAAATGTACGANGACGAAGACGCCATGGCAGCACATGTTGCCTCGGAGCACTTCAAAGCCTCCGGCGCTGGCTTCAAAGGTTTGATGGGTGGGCCTCCAGAAATCATCCGCATGGAAGTCGTGGGCTAATCCACTGGCCGACCAGCCTCGGNGTCCATACCGGGGCAATTTTTCTAGGTGTTATTTTTTACGTCTTAATCTCAAAGAGTTCTGCCAGCTGATCGGTCATCGCGCCGCCTAGCTGCTCGGCATCGGTGATGGTAACCGCACGCTTATAGTGATGGGTCACATCATGACCAATGCCAATGGCAACAAGCTCTACTGGCGAATGATCTTCGATCATGCTGATCGCATATTTTAGGTGCTGTTCCAAAAAGTTGCTGGGGTTTACCAGCAGGGTGGAGTTATCGACCGGCAGGCCGTCGGAGATGACCATCATCACCTTGCGCTGCTCTGGCCGCGTTACCACTCGGTTGTGAGCCCAAATCAGCGCCTCGCCGTCGATATTTTCTTTCAGCAGTTCCTCTCGCATCATCAGGCCAAGATTACGGCGGGAGCGGGACCAAGAATCATCNGCGCTCTTATAAACGATATGCCTTAAATCATTAAGACGGCCCGGATTCGATGGCTTGTTGTCGTTGATCCATGCTTCCCGGGATTCGCCACCGCGCCATGCCCGCGTCGTAAAGCCCAAAATCTCCACCCGCACGGAACAACGCTCTAGCGTTCGACCCATAATATCGGCGCACATTGCGGCTATGGTGATCGAACGCCCACGCATGGAGCCCGAACTGTCGATAAGCAANGTNACCACGGTATCGCGGAACTTGGTCTCTTTTTCTTGTTTGTAGGCCAAGGGATTCATGGGATCGACCACCACTTGGGTCAGCCGCGCGGCATCCAAAATGCCTTCCTCAAGGTCGAACTCCCAAGTGCGGTTTTGCTTTGCCATCAGCCGGCGCTGCAGGCGATTAGCCAACTTCGAGGTGGCATGCTGCAGCGACAGCAGCTGTTGATCGAGTAACTGACGCAGCCGAATCAGTTCGTCGGCGTCACACAGATCCTCGGCCTTAATGATCTCGTCAAAGCGTTCGGTATAGGCTTGGTAGTTGTTGTCGACAGGAATGCGACCAGCATCGTCCGGCATCGGCATGGGTGCCTCATCCGGGTCTGTCTCGCCGGCACCCTCATCCATATCTGCATGGGCATCCATCTCAACGGTAGTGGCGTCACCATCACTGTTTTCTTCACCAGCGGAATCTTCATCTAACACCACATCTTCCGGACTGAACTCCGAATCTGCCTCTTCGGACTGGTCCATGGTGTCCATATCTTCGGGATTGGTCTCGCCCTCATTGGGGTCGGTGAGATCAATAGGCAGGCCGAGGTCAGCAATAATATTGCGGCACAAATTGGCGAAAGCATCCTGATCGGTGACGTGATCACGCAACGCCTCGATATGCTCGCCGGCATTTTCCAGCACATGCTCGCGCCAGTACTGCACCACATGCTCAGCACTGGGTGGTAGCTCGCGACCCGTCAATTGCTGGCGCACCAGCAAACCCACGGCGACGGAAAGCGGCGCATCGGTTTCAGCGGTGATGGTATCAAAGGCCGCTTGTTTGCACTGCACTTCAAGATGCGCATCAAGATTTTGCGCCACGCCCTTCATACGCATCGCACCGATGGACGCGATGCGCGCAGATTCTATCCACTCAAACATTTCTTGCGCAGGACCGCCCTCGGGGCTGTAACGAGCATGCAACTGAGCATTGTGATGGCGAAAGCGCAGGGCAAATTCATCGCCAACCCCGCGCACCGCATCGATTTCTGTTTGATCTGCACCGANCGCCGGCACTGGCAGACGCAACGTGCTNCCGCGCACAACTGGCGGCCCGGCACCGAACACCACGTCCAACTCATCGTCGCCAGCGATGGCGCGAATNGTCGCCGTGGTCGCGCGCTTGAACGGCTCTAAGGGGTTTTCTACGTCGGACATGAGGTGGCTCTTAGGCAGACTTCAGCGTAATGCCCGCAGTCGCGTCGCCCAGATCTTCACCCATGCAGCGCTGGTAGTATTCGGCAACGATTGCGCGCTCAAGTTCGTCGCACTTATTTAAGAACGTCACCCGGAAGGCGAAACCAACGTCGCCAAAAATTTCAGCATTTTGTGCCCATGTAAGTACGGTTCGCGGTGACATCACGGTAGATACATCGCCGTTCACGAAGCCCTTACGAGTTAACTCAGCAACGCTCACCATGTTGCCGATCACGCGTTTGCCGTCATCGCTTGCTTGGTAGGAAGCTACCTTGCCGAGCACGATATTAGTCTCGGCCTCATGCTCTAGGTAGTTCAGCGTGGAAACGATGCTCCAGCGGTCCATTTGGCCTTGGTTAATTTGCTGGGTGCCATGGTACAAACCTGTGGTGTCACCGAGGCCGACCGTATTGGTCGTTGCAAAAAGACGAAACTGCAAATGTGGCGTAATAACCTTGTTTTGATCGAGCAGCGTCAGCTTACCTTCCACTTCCAGTATCCGCTGAATCACAAACATGACGTCGGGACGACCGGCATCGTACTCATCAAAAACTAGGGCCACCGGATTCTGCAGTGCCCATGGCAGGATGCCTTCGCGGAATTCGGTAATTTGCTTACCATCCTGCAGCACGATGGCGTCCTTGCCGATCAGGTCGATGCGGGAAATATGGCTGTCGAGGTTGATGCGAATGCAGGGCCAGTTGAGCCGCGCAGCGACTTGCTCGATGTGCGTGGACTTACCGGTGCCGTGATAGCCCTGCACCATGACGCGACGGTTATGGGCAAAGCCGGCCAAAATAGCGAGGGTGGTATCTCGGTCAAAGCGGTAGTCAGGATCAGCATCGGGCACATGCTCGGAACGATCGCTAAAGGCGGGCACCATCAGGTCTTGATCAATTGCGAATACCTCGCGCACACTCACTTGTGTATCAGGAGTCATGAGCGGGTTAAGTCCCGAAGCTTTGTGGTCCGTCACTGCTATTCCTATCTTCTGATTAACAAACCAATATTGTAGAGAACCCAATTAAAAAGGGCAGTAGAAAGATGGCAACCGTCCAACTTGTTAGACACGGAAAAGCAGCGGCTGGGTTTGGCGCCCACCCAGACCCGGGCTTAGATGATTTAGGCCGCCATCAAGCGCAAGCTGTTGCCGCCATGCTGGATGCACAGCACAGCCAGCGACCCGAACTGCTCTCAAGCCCAATGGCCCGGGCCTTTGAAACCGCTCGGGCGCTAGCGGATATCTGGCAGGTACCCATCGACGTTGAGCCACGAGTGGCCGAAATTCCCTCACCCACCCAGGATCTTGAAGCCAGAGCCACCTGGCTCAGCCAAGCCATGGCGGGCAATTGGTCGGCGCTGGACGCATCGGTACAACAGTGGCGCCAGGAGCTGGCGGATTTTCTCCTCGGCTGTGAGCAGGACTGTATTATTTTCAGCCATTACGTGGCGATTAACGCCGCAGTCGGGGNGGCCATGNAAGACGACCGCATGCGCATCTTCGGGCCTGACAATTGCTCAGTAACGACCCTTGATAACAATGGCGGCAAGCTCAGCGTGATCGAGCTNGGGCGGGTTGCAGACACGCATATTAACTGACGGGTCTTCGATCTACCTCTTGGTCNTTCCGTCTGGCCAATGCTAGCGACCCTTTAACTTCCTCTGGTAATAGGACGGNGGCCGCTGCCCCGGCTGCTGGGCCATAGCAAGCAGCAGTTGCTCCAGCCCAAGCCATGCGTCGCCCAGCCGCTGGCCTTTGCCTTGTTGGTCGAGCACGGCACATTCCGCTAGCAATGCCTTTGCAGATGGTCCGCGTCTGGCAAAGGCCTCCATGGTCCGAGCGCGCGCTGGCGGCAAACCGCGCGTCTCGCCAAGACGCCGCAGTTGGCTANTCAGTGCACCCAGTACAGCGAATAACGCGCCCTTATCTTCGCGCAACACAGACAGAATCTTGCTCACCCGAGCNCCTTGTCCGGCCATGGCTGCATCGATCACGTCGAAACTGTTGAATCGAGANGTATCCTCCAAACAACTCAACAGCGCTTCTTGGGTGACGGGCTGAGCTAAATNTTGCAGTGCAAGCTTTTCAATCTCTTGGGCCGCCGCGAGCAGATTGCCTTCGACGCGATCAGCAAGGGCCCGCAGCGCCTGCGGCTCCAAGGTCAGCGCCTTAGTTTGCAGGCGTTTTTCTAACCAAGTGGGTAANTCTCGAGGCGCCAAGGGCCAAATCAGAACCACNGTACCGGCTCCTTCAATNGCTTTGAACCAGGCGCTGCTGCGCTGCCGCGGCTGCAGGCGCTCGGTACGCATCAGTAACAGGGTGTCCGGGTTGCCAACGCTACCGTCCGCCCAATCGCGCAATACCTGACCGCCTTCTTTGTCGAATTTACCCGCAGGTATGCGCAGATCGAGGACTTTACGCTCAGCGAACAGGGACATGCTGGCGGCATCGTTGGTCACGTCGTGCCATTTAAAACCAGTCTCTACATGATGAATGGAGCGCTCCGTAAAACCTTGCTCTCGCGCTTTTTGCAGCACCGCGTCACAGGCCTCTTCCACCAGAAGCGTCTCATCGCCACTGATAAGGTAAATGCCCTGCAGCGATTGCTGCAGAGCGGCGTCAAGTTGGTCTGGCCTAAGCGGCATCTCGTTCAATCATGNTTTCGAGTTCTGCCNTGCGGCTGGTGCGTTCCGCNTCTGTTTTCGCNCTGCGGTCACCTCGCATCACGACGCCCAGCGCACGCACTACCTGGTCGGCGAGTTTCTGATCGAGACTTTGCTCTACAGAGGAGCGCTGCTCAAAGCTGCCCAGCAACTGGGTTCGGTCTACTCGAAAAATCTGACGCATTTCCAAACGCAGCTCATCCGCCAACACCGCCCCCTCACTATTGAGGACGCTAAAACTCAGCGTTGAGGCCGAGATTTGTTCCGCCACGCGCAGGTCTGCATCCACCGCGCCATCGATATTTTCCCGCTGAAAGCTCTGCATCTGCAGAGTGAGTTCCGCTGGACTCGCCTCGCGGTACCCCGCCCGGGCGAGAGTGTTTTTCAACACGCGCTGAAAGTCCGCATAGGACGGGCCAAGGTCTTGGCCACGGACTAGGCGATAGGTGATATCACCTTCTAAGCGTTCTGACAGATTTGTACCGCGCAGTTGAAACCCACAACTCGTCAGCAGCAAAACGGACATCACAAGCAACAGACGATTNAGCAACACGNCGCCTACCCCACCACGATGTTGACAAGCTTATTGGNCACCACGATCTCTTTGCGTACGGTTTTTCCTTCTAGATGACGCTGNACGTTCGCNTCTGCCTTGGCCAAGGCCAAGATCGCATCCTTTTCTGAATCNTTCGCCACATCAACCTGTCCGCGCACCTTGCCGTTCACCTGCACCACCAGGGTCAACGAATCTTGCTCCAGCGCGGCGTTATCGACGGCGGGCCAAGGGGCNCCGACCAAGGGTTCACTCATGCCCAACAGCGACCAAAGTTCATGTGCAATATGCGGTGCAATAGGCGAAATGATCAGCACCGCGCTGACCCATGCTTCTTGCGCCGCTGCGCGATCGGCCTCATTTGCAAGCTCGGTCTTAGCCACGGTATTNAGCAATTCCATCACTGCGGATACCACGGTATTGAACTGCTGACGGCGGCCGTAATCGTCGTCGGCTTTTTGTAGGGTCTCATGGGTTTTACGGCGCAGGGCTTTGCCAGCGGAGGACAAATCGCTCACATTCAAGCTGGGCACATCACCCAACGCCACATGTTCATGCACNGCAGTCCAAAGGCGCTTGAGGAAGCGTGCGGCGCCCTCCAAACCGGCTTCGCTCCACTCGAAGGACTGCTCAGGCGGCGCGGCAAACATCATCGCGGTACGCACGGTGTCAGCGCCGTAACGGTCTAACAGTTTTTGTGGATCGCCCGCGTCGCCTGCAGATTTCGACATTTTCTTGCCGTCCTGCAGCACCATGCCAAGCATCATCAGCTTTTTGAAAGGCTCATCAGCCTGCACTAAGCCTTCGTCGCGCATGAGCTTGAAGTAAAAGCGCGCATACAGCAGATGCAGGATGGCGTGTTCAATACCACCCACATAGTGATCGACAGGAGCCCAGAAATTCGCGCGCTCATCNACCATTGCCGACGCATCCGGCGAGGCAAATCGCGCAAAGTACCAAGACGATTCCATAAAGGTGTCAAAAGTATCGGTTTCGCGCCGCCCTGCCCNCCCGCATTTTGGGCACGGTACGTTCAGGAAGTCGTCCATTTTATGCANGGGTGATGACACGCCTTCGAAGGTGACCTCGGTGGGCANTACCACAGGTAGGTCTGCTTCCGACACCGGCTGCACACCACAGCTGTCACAGTGNATAACCGGTATGGGGCAACCCCAGTAGCGCTGTCGTGANACACCCCAGTCGCGCAAGCGATAGTTGGTAACCGAGCGGCCAGAGCCCTTGGCCTCCAGTGCCGCGACGATGGCCGCAAAGGCTTCATCAAAAAGGTTGCCGTCGAATTCGCCAGAGTTCACGAGGCGGCCCTTGTCGGTAAAGGCAGCGCTTTCCAGATCACAGGGGTCCTCGCCCGCTGGCTCCACAACCTGCACGACGTCGATGCCGTACTTTCGAGCAAACTCCCAGTCTCGCTGATCATGGCCTGGCACGGACATAACCGCGCCCGAGCCGTATTCCATCAGCACAAAGTTGGCCACCCANACGGGTAAGAGCTCGCCCGTGAGCGGGTGGCGCACAGTCAACTCGGTAGGCACACCGGCCTTTTCCATGGTGGCCATGTCTGCTTCNGCAGTGGTGTTCTTTTTGCACTCTTCAATAAAGGCCGCCACGGNAGCATCGCGTTCAGCGGCCAATGCTGCCAAGGGATGCTCTGCGGCAACGGCGACATAGGTTGCGCCCATCANGGTATCTGGCCGCGTCGTGAACACCGTAAGTTTGTCCGCGGGATCATGTTCGGTGACAAAGTCGATTTCTGCGCCTTCAGACCGGCCGATCCAGTTGCGCTGCATGCTTTTCACCGATTCCGGCCANCCGGGCATATCGNCCAGATCATCAAGCAGTTCTTTGGCGTAATCGGTGATCTTTAAGAACCATTGNGCCATTTCGCGACGTTCGACCACGGCGCCAGAGCGCCAACCCCGGCCNTCGACCACTTGTTCATTGGCNAGCACGGTTTGGTCTTCGGGATCCCAGTTCACCACCGCGTTTTTGCGATACACCAAGCCCTTTTCATACAAACGCAAAAACATCCACTGTTCCCAGCGGTAGTACTCGCTGTCGCAGGTGGCAAATTCACGCGACCAGTCCATGCCAAAACCCAGCCGCTGCATTTGGCCACGCATGTAGTCGATGTTGTCGCGCGTCCAGCTGGCCGGCGGAATGTTATTCTTAATGGCGGCGTTTTCCGCCGGCAGACCGAAAGCATCCCAACCCATGGGATGCAGAACGTTGTAGCCCTTCAGGCGACGGTAGCGAGCGATCACATCGCCCAGCGTATAGCAGCGCACATGACCCATGTGCAGACGCCCGCTGGGGTAGGGAAACATGGCTAGGCAATAGTATTTCTCACCTGGGCGGTTTTCATCACCGACAAAGCAGCCGCTATCATCCCAAANCGCTTGGGCATTTTTTTCAACGGATTGAGGGTCGTAAACTGGATTCATGAGCGGGTCTTCTTACTGCGCTAGTGAGTCTGGGACACAAGCGCGCAAGGATACCACCTCAGCGCCCACCAAGGCTTGGCTTGTCAGGAGAAATTCCTCCTACGAGAGCGAATAGCCGTGACCACCAGCAATATCGTCAGCAAAATGAGAGCAGGTATATCACCAAGTCTGCTGTAAGGGGTAAAACCTTCCATCACCTCGAACTCNCCTCGCAGCACGTTGGNTTCGAATTGCGGCAGCTGGGCAGTGATTTCACCGCGGGGATTGACGATACCTGTTACTCCATTGTTAGTCCCGCGCAGNAGCCAGCGGCCGTTTTCGAGGGCACGCATTTGTGCAATTTGCATATGCTGGTGCGGGCCAATGGAGCCGCCGAACCACGTGTCATTTGAAAGGGTTAGTAGCAGACCGCTTGTTTCTGCCTGGCGGCGCAGCGAATCACCGTAGGCGATTTCGTAACAAATGCCCGCTGCCACTTCGACGGCTTGATCTTGTCCGCTTAGCGTCAGCGCGATATTGGCTTGCTGCCGCGCGCCGCGACTGGCGTTTGACATGGGCAGATCAAAGAACTCGATGAAGCCGCGCAAATAATGCTGCAGGGGCACATAGTCACCGAAGGGCACCAGATGGTGCTTGGCAAACTTGCCGTTGGCCTGCCCAAAACCTTGCGCTGAGTTAAACACTTGATAGCGCTNTTGGTCCTGCCACTGNNCATCGGGCATGCCGATGNCAACATTGGTTTGACTCGATTCGCCGCGGCGGTTGAGCAAATCCGTGACCGCAACGGCATCTTGACCATAAAGGGTCAGCGCAAACTCTGGCCAGATGAGAATGTCTGTATCCCAATGGTCTTCTGAAAGCTGCATATGCTTGCGCACGTTATTCAGGCGTTGGTCAGCATCCCACTTAATCGCCTGATCAATGTTGCCCTGCACGAGGGCTGCCTCATAACGTCCAGTGGGTTTGGTCCAAACCTGCCTATCAAGACTGACACCCAAGCCCACCAACACCACGGCTACACCTGCCATGGCTAGGCGCATTTTCCAGGGTTGGGCTTGATCGGCGCTAAGCATGACGGCCACGGTTATGGTCAAAACCACCAAGCTGATGCCCAAGTTACCAACGATGGGCGCATAACCCTGCAGTGGTGTACCGAGCATCGCGTGTCCTGCAAAGAGCCAGGGAAAGCCTGTTAAAAACCAAGTGAGNATCCATTCCATGAGTACCCAAGTAGCGACAAAGCCCATGGCTAACACNGATTTAGNGATGTTTTGTTTTGACGCTTCGAGCTTGCCNAGGAACCAGCCAATGGGCANGCAGAACAGCGCCATGAAGGCCACAAAAACCGCGACCATAATCCCCGCNAGTAGGGGCGAGGCGCCNCCNTATTGATGAATGCTCACGTAGATCCAAGAAACNCCCACCGCATATTTGCCCAACCCAAATACCCAGGCGATCAGGGGCATCCGCCCTTCGGCACGGCTCAGTAGCCAAAACAACACCGCGGCGGATGCGAAGGTCAGGGGCCACAAATGAAATGGCGCAAAGGCCAGGGGGTAGGCTGCCCCGGCGATGAACGTCAGTAGCATCTGGACGGGTAGCGTTAAGCTGCCGCTTGACGATACGTCGCTGTCTGCGTCCCCCATCAACGCTGAGTATCAGGTCTGGGAGTCGTGGTGAATGGGCTCCGGGGTATCCACACGCAATAGGCGCAGTCGTCTGGAATCCGCGTTCAGCACCTCAAAACGCAGTGACTCAATTTCTACGGTCTCGCCAAGCTCCGGCACATGTCCAAAGGCCTGCAGAACGATGCCGCCGATGGTGTCGAACTCATCGTCAGAAAAGTTCAGCCCAAAGTATTCGTTAAAGTCTTCAATTTCCGTCGTGGCTTTAACATGGAAAGAGCAGGCTTCGATTTGCTTGACGAAGCTGTCGTCGTCGACGTCATGCTCGTCTTCAATCTCACCAACAATTTGCTCTAACACGTCTTCAATGGTGACCACGCCTGATGTTTGTCCGTACTCGTCGACCACCAGCGCCATGTGGATGCGATTGGTCCGAAACTCCTCCAGTAGCACGTTAAGCCGCTTGCTCTCTGGCACCACCGCCGCGGGGCGGATACTGTCTTTCATGTTGAAACGGGTACCACTTTCTCGCAATAACAAGGGCAGCAGATCTTTCGCGTGCAGGATGCCCTTGATGTCATCAAGGTCGTCGCCAGTCACGGGAAACCGAGAGTGTTGAGATTCAATCACCGTGGGCAAAAACTCGGCGGGCTGCTGATCTTCTTGCACCACGACCAAGGCAGAGCGGGGAATCATGATATCGCGTGCGTGCATGTCGCTGACATGTAGCGCGCCAAAAATCATATTCAGTGCATCGACCTCGATCAGCTGCCGCTCAGCCGCATCCTGCAGCATTTCCAACAGCTCTGGGACATTGTCAGGCTCACCAGAAAACAGATCGCCAATCCATTCACGCATCGTTTTGCGATGGGGTTTGTCAGAACCCTCACGAGCAAGTTCGTGTTGATCACTCATAGACTTTCATTGCCAACCATTGGCCCCTTTTATTACGGCCCGTTGTAGGCATGCCGATAATGAATTGCAAGCCGCCAAATCATGCATTTGCGGCCACGCTCATATATGGGTTGGGAATGCTCAGCAGCGCTAGCGCCTCGCATTCGATACGTTCCATCGCCTCGGCTTGCTCGGACATTTCATGATCAAAGCCAAGCAGGTGCAGGACCCCGTGCATAAACAGGTGTTGCAGATGATGCTCCATCGGTTTGCCCTGTTCCTGCGCCTCGGCCTGCACGACAGGCCAGCAGATGGCGAGATCGCCCAGCGGTAGTTCAGGTAGATCTTGCTTGAGAGCGTCACGAGGTAAGGGAGCTAGCGTCTGCTTATCGGCCATGCCGCCAAAGCTCAGCACGTTGGTGGATTTTTCTTGGCCCCGATAGTTGCGATTGAGCTGCTTCGATTCGTCTTCATCACACAGCCGCACACAAAGCGCTTCCGACAATACTGCAACTAAGTTCGTTGGTAGCACCTGCGCGAGCGCGAGCAGACTTGCCTGCAACGCTTCCTGCAAATCATCAGAACTTGGCGCGTCGTCGCAGTCATCGGCGACTTGAATCTGCAACCTCATCGCAGCAGAGCTCAGGGTATTGTTCACTGGCCTCTGCCGCTGCCCCGTCGATCACCGCCGCGTTGAGTCTGGCTATCGCCTTGAAACGATTCGTAGGCATCGACAATCTTCTGCACCAGTGGATGGCGCACCACGTCCTTGGAACCAAAGTGGGTGAACTCGATACCAGCAATGCGGGCCAGTACGTCGCGCACATTGATTAGGCCCGAATACTCACCGCGCGGCAGGTCGATTTGAGTNATGTCGCCAGTCACCACAGCGGTCGACCCAAACCCGATGCGGGTCAGGAACATCTTCATTTGCGCCACCGTCGTATTTTGCGATTCGTCCAGAATAATGAAGGCGTTGTTCAATGTNCGGCCGCGCATGTAGGCCAGTGGCGCNACTTCGATGATGTTGCGTTCGATGTACTTATTGACCCGCTCGACTCCTAACATTTCGTATAGGGCGTCGTAGAGCGGACGCAGGTAAGGGTCGATTTTTTGTGCCAGATCGCCNGGCAGAAAGCCGAGTTTCTCGCCCGCCTCTACCGCTGGCCGCACCAGCAAAATGCGCGACACCTGCTGGGACTCNAGCGCTTCCACCGCGCAGGCGACGGCCAAATACGTTTTGCCGGTACCGGCGGGGCCGANACCNAAATTAATATCGTTTTTACGGATGGCGCGGCAGTAACTGAGCTGGTTGCCGCCACGTGGCTTGATGGATTTTTTGGGGGTGCGAATGACTAACTCACCGCTGCCTGCCGATGCATCCGCGGAGGCCTCTGAATTTGCCTCTGCACTGCGGTCAGCATCGCTCATCATCACCACCGGCGGTCCCTGTTCATCAGCGGACTCGGTCCGGGCGACCAGATCGTCCAGCCCTGCTTGCTGCAAAAACAGATGCACAAAATCCGGCTCAATGGCGTCTTTGTCGACGGTCTCACGATACAGCTGATGCAATAACGCTTCTGCTGCCTGCACGGCATTGGGTATACCGCTTAGCTGAAACTCGTTACCGCGGCTGCGAATGCTCACGCCAAGCCGTTTTTCTAAGTGCTTGATGTTTTGATCGACGGGCCCGACCAAGGNGGCCAGTCGTCTGGGATCATTCGGTTCGAGAGAAATTTTCTTTGCCAAGGTTGCCGTGGCGTCTGAAGTGTTTTGCAAAGGTCACCAATGAAATTGTCTGAGTTCAAGACTACTAGAAGTTATCTGCTTAGATAACGCCTGAATGCGTCGATTTTGTGACTACGCGAGNATCCGCCCACGCAGCGAATTGGGGAGTGCTTCGGTGATCTGCACATCAGCAAAGTCGCCAATCAGNGTTTGCGGGCCATCAAAGTTCACCACACGGTTATTCTCNGTCCGCGCTGCCAACTGGCTGTCGCCCTTACGAGCNTCGCTCATCACCAGCACGCGTTGTTTACTGCCCACCATGCTTTGGGAAATGGCGTCCGCCTGGGCACGGATGCGTGCTTGTAGGATTTGCAGCCAAGCCTTCTTTGTTGCCTCAGACACGTCATCAACCAAGCCCGCGGCAGGAGTGCCGGGGCGCGCGCTGTAGATAAAGCTAAAAGAAGTATCGAAACCTATCTCGTCTATCAGCGCCATGGTCTCGTCAAACTGCTGCTGCATTTCGCCAGGAAAACCCACAATAAAATCTGACGATAGGCTGATATTCGGACGCACCTGGCGAAGCTTTTTAATGCGCTCACGATAATCATCGGCGGTGTGGCCGCGCTTCATGGCTTCCAAAATACGATCCGAGCCAGACTGCACCGGCAGGTGCAGATGGTCTACCAAGGCAGGGATATCCGCATAGGCTTGAACTAGATTGTCGGAGAAGTCCATGGGATGGGAGGTGGTAAAACGAATCCGCTCTATGCCGGGGACATCGGCTACGTAGTAGATGAGCTCGGCTAAATCTGCCTGATCGCCGTCAATGTCACCAAGGTATGAGTTAACGTTTTGACCCAGCAGATGAATCTCGCGAACGCCGCGGGAAGCGAGACTTTCAACCTCTTGCATGACGGAAGCCACCGAGCGGCTGACCTCCTCACCTCGGGTATAGGGCACAACGCAAAAACTGCAGTACTTGCTGCAGCCTTCCATAATGGAAACAAAGGCAGCGGGGCCGTCGACACTCGGTTCTGGCAGCCGATCAAATTTCTCCACTTCGGGAAAGGTAATGTCGACAACCGGCAGCAACTGCTGCTGTCGCTTGGTCACCATTTCCGGCAGGCGGTGTATGGTTTGCGGCCCAAAAACCATGTCCACTACCGGGGCGCGCTTCATAATGGCATCGCCCTCTTGGCTGGCAACACAGCCACCGACACCGATCACCAGGTCAGGGCGCGACTGTTTCAGCTTCTGCCATCGGCCCAGCTGGTGAAAGACTTTTTCTTGGGCTTTTTCGCGAATCGAGCAGGTATTGAGCAGCAGCACATCGGCTTCTTCTTCCGTCGCCGCCATTTCATAGCCCTGCGCGTCTTTCAGCACGTCGAGCATGCGCGCCGAGTCATACTCGTTCATCTGACAGCCATGAGTTTTGACAAACAGTTTTTTCGCCATGCGATATAAATGCGATACCTAAGAAAAGGGCGCAAGTATACGTTATTGCCCATAAATACCTAGAAGCGGCGGCGTGCCCAGCGCGACGAATCAGGCGCCGTCTTGAAATTGCCAGTCTTATCCCCAACTATCCGACATCGCAGACAAATACGACGCCCTATGGCCAGCAAAGACGACAATCCGCACATTTATCGTGTGCTTTTCCAAAACCAAGGCCAGATTTACGAGGTCTACGCGCGCAACATTTATCAGAGCGAGCTGTACGGCTTTGTCGAGATTGAAGACTACACCTTCGGTAATAAGTCACAGCTCGTGATCGACCCTAGCGAAGAAAAACTGCGCAATGAGTTCGAGGGCGTACAGCGCTCGTTCGTTCCTATGCATGCCATCGTGCGCATCGACGAAGTGGAAAAAGAAGGTGTGGCAAAGATCACATCGTCAGACGGCAGCACCGTAACGCCCTTTCCAATGCCGGTGCCCACAGACCGCTAACGCGCTCGCTCAATAGTCGTCGATTAATGGGAATGCGCTGAGCACACTGGGTTCTGCCACGGGCTGGGCGCGTTGCAGTAGCGACGGATTCAATGACGCAAGATCAGGGGCTCCCAGCAAGGCCATGCTGATGCGTATTTCTTGCTCCAAAATTTTCAAACCCCGCATCAGTCCGGCATAACCCCCTGCTGCCATAGCGAGTCCCTCGAAACGCCCCATGCCAACGAAGTCGGCTCCCAAGCACAGACCCTTCACAACATCAGCCCCGCGCATAAAGCCGCCGTCGACCACCACCGGTACCCGGCCCGCAACGGCCTGACTGACTTGAGGTAGAGCGTCGATGCAGGCCATGGCGTGGTCAAGCTGGCGCCCACCGTGGTTAGAGACATAAATCACATCCACCCCTGCTTCAACGCAGCGCGTGGCATCGTCCTCGTGCATCACGCCTTTGACAATCAAGGGAATATCGTGGGTGTCCTTAATGTGCGCAATGGTGTCCCAGGTCATGCTGGCCTGATGAGAAAAATCACCATCAGCGGCGGATGCAGAACGGCCCGACATGGGCACATAGCTTTTCATCACGTCGCGCTCGCGGCGGGAATACACTTGGGTGTCCGCGGTAAGGCAGAAGCCCGTATAGCCAGCATCTAAGGCGCGACCAATGTGGTCGTCCATCCAGCTTCGGTCACCCATCAAATACAGTTGATAGATGCGCGGCCCAGGCACACCTTGGGCTACCGCTTCGTAATCTGGCGAACATGAGGAACTGAGTATTTGCAGAATGCCAAAATCCTTGGCCGCTCTGGCCACACTGATGCCGCCTCCGGCCTCAAACGCCTGTACCGAACCTATGGGTGGTAGTACGACGGGTATGCGCATAGCGCTACCCAGCAACTCGGATTCTACGCTCACCGCACTGACGTCGTTCAAAATGCGCGGCTTAAACACCCAAGACTCCACTGCCGCACGGTTGCGGCGCAGGCTTGCTTCGGTATCGGCCGCACCGACCAAGTAATCCCAATCGCCTCGCTCTAGATGTTTCCGTGCAAGCTGCACCATTTCCGTAAGACTGCGAAATGTTGCTTCCTGTTGTTCTTTTGCGTGTTGTTCAGACATAGCTTCCCCCTCTAGTCAAAGTTAGCTGCCGTGGGGTCATCGGACAAGGTAAACTGCACGAACTTAGAAGCTTGAGGAGCACAGCATGTCAGGTGTCGTCATTATCGGGGCTGGCCACGCGGCCGGTCAGGCAGCCGCCAGTTTGCGACAGGCCAAATATACAGGCGATATCACCATCGTCGGCGACGAAGCGCATATTCCCTACCAGCGCCCACCGCTTTCCAAGGCTTACTTAAAAGGCGATCAAAATGCGGACAAAGTGTATCTGCGAGCCGAGTCTTTTTATGCTGACCGCGACATCGCCATGAAGCTGAGTATGCGTGCCACGGCCATTGATACGTCAGCCAAAACGGTCACGCTGAGCACTGACGAGACACTGCACTACGATCACCTACTGATCAGCACTGGCTCGCGGCCGCGCAAATTAAGTATTGAGGGCTCAGACCTGCCAGGTATTCATTACCTGCGCACCATGGACGATGTCGATGGTATGCGTGACGGCATGCAACCAAACGCCAATTTGGTCATCGTTGGCGGTGGTTATATCGGTTTAGAGGTTGCCGCAGTTGGTCGTGAGCTAGGCCTCAATGTCCACGTGCTGGAAATGGAAGAACGCATTCTGCAGCGCGTAACCACGCCAGAAATGTCTGCCTACTATCACCAGTTGCACGAAGGGCGCGGGGTTAACATTCACACCAGCACAGGTGTGACGGGGTTTGCAGGAGATGGCAAAGTTGCAGAGGTGATCTGCGGTGACAGGCGCTTCCCAGCCGATATCGTCATTGTTGGCATTGGCATCATTCCCAACACCGAACTGGCAGAAGCCGCAGGCATTGTCTGCGACAACGGCATTGTCGTAGACGACCACTGCCGCACGTCGGATCCGAACGTGTATGCCGCAGGCGACTGCACCAATCACCCCAACCCGCTACTCGATCGCAGGCTGCGCTTGGAGTCGGTGCCCAACGCCATGGATCAGGCCCGCGTCAGCACCGCGAATATGCTCGGCGATGACAAAACCTACGCCGCCATTCCGTGGTTTTGGTCCGATCAGTACGAGTTAAAGCTGCAAATGGTGGGGTTTTCCGCCGATGGCGATACGCAAGTGCTGCGAGGTGACATGGCCAGCAATCAGTTCGCCATCTTTTATTTGAAAGACGGCAAGGTGGTTGCGGCTGATGCAGTGAATAGTCCGAAAGAATTCATGCTGTGCAAGCAGCTCGTCGGCAAGAGCGCTGACCCTGCCATGCTGGCCGATCCAGAGGCCGACCTGAAGGCGCTATTGGCCTAAGGACGACAGAGTTGGCCTAAAGCCCCAGCACCTGCTTGGCAATAATATTGTGCTGCACTTCTGACGAGCCGCCCGCAATGGTGTAGCCGCGATGGTGATAGCGTCCGGAAGCCACAAACTCTGCCCAAGCAGGATTAACCGCAGCCTCGCCTGTGTTGGCGGCATCTTGCGCCAGTGCTAAGTGATCGACCATGCGGAACAATAGCTCATCTTGCGCCTGCACTAGCTCGCTGCCCTTGAGTTTGAGCATGCTGGGTTCGGCGCCAATTTGAGACCCCGCATCGGCTTCAGTGAGAATGCGCAGGCTGGTCATCTCTAAGGCCTGCAGGCGAATTTCCAGCGCACTGATTTCGTCTTGCACATCGTCTGGCAGCACAACTCCGCGCTGAGCCTGCTGATGCACCGCCTCTTTGAGCACACCGAGAACGCGCTTATTCTCCGCAACCCGTGACACCATCAATCGCTCGTCACCGAGCAAACTCTTCGCCACCGTCCAGCCTTTATCTTCATCTCCCAGACGCTGGGTAATCGGCACACGGACACTTTCAAAGAACACCTGATTCCACAGGCGTTTGCCGTTGAAGGCGTAAAGCGGCTTTACCTCGACCCCAGGGCTAGTGATATCCAGCAGCAAAAAACTGATGCCCTTTTGTTGCTGCACATCGTGATTGGTGCGCACGAGACAGAAAATCCAATCGGCCAGTTCGGCGCCAGAAGTCCAGATTTTAGAGCCGTTAACCACATATTCATCGCCGTCTTTGTCCGCGCGGGTGCGCACGCTGGCCAAATCCGAGCCGGCCTGAGGTTCGGAGTAACCCTGACAAAACCACAAATCGGCGTTCAGAATTTTTGGTAAAAACTGCGCATGCTGCTGCTGCGTGCCAAACTTGATGATGGCCGGCCCGACCATGTTGAAACCAAACCCGGACAGAGCTGGTGCATGCGCAGCGCGACAGGCCACGTCAAAAATATGTCGCTGCACTAAGTTCCAGCCGGTACCGCCATGTTCTACCGGCCAAGCGGGGGCCGCCCAACCCTTGGCATTCAGGGTGCGCGTCCAGTGGGTTAGTTCTTCCTTACTGACACCAGCGCCGCGTTTGACCTTGGCAGCAACCTCTGCCGGCAAATGTTCGCGCAAGAAGCTTTCGACTTCGTCTTTGAACGCTGTTTGTTCTGGGGTTAGGTCGTAACGCATGGGGTACTCCTGTCACCGATTTATAGGGCCTATGTTGCTGGCTATCTCGGCCAAGTAGTATCAGCCGAGGTGCTAAATCGGCGCAAGATAGCGAGCCTAGTTTTGCCAACCTTCGTTTCACCGACCTTGGTTTCACCGACCCCGATACACCGGTTCGCGCTTTTCCAAAAATGCCGCCACGCCCTCCCTAGAATCTTCTGTGCCCCGCAGGCGCGTGATTTGTTCAATGGCCCACCGACCGGTATCGCGCCAGTCTGGTTCCGTGGTGCGGCGCAGGCCAGCCTTCAGTGCTTGCACCGCCAAGGGCGGATTACGGGCAATCTTGTGTGCAATCTCCATAGCGGTGGGCAACAAGTCGTCGTGGGCGACCGTGCGGCCGACCAGACCAAGCGTTTTAGCCTGGTGCGCGTCGATCACCTCACCGGTAAACAGCAATTCTGCAGCCGTTTCTCTGCCAACCAACTGCGCCAATCGACCCAAGCCCGGAGCATCGCAGCACAGCCCACGAACCACAAATAGCTCACCGAATTTAGCTCGCTCGGACGCCACACGAATGTCTGCCATCAGCGCAAGCTCCATACCCCAGCCAACCGCGGGGCCGTTGACGGCTGCGATCACAGGAATATCAGTATGCAGTAGGGCGTCTGCCGCAGGTGTCAGCCCACCGGTTTTTTTCGCTCGATCTCTAAACTCCGCCGGGGCCGGTTCACTGCTGCCGAGGATTTGTT
Organism: Gammaproteobacteria bacterium; assembly: GCA_002726925.1. Taxonomy (GTDB): domain Bacteria; phylum Pseudomonadota; class Gammaproteobacteria; order Pseudomonadales; family Azotimanducaceae; genus UBA4421. The sequence goes on from PBTJ01000039.1 coordinate 19,694, forward strand.
TCATGTCGTCGCCAGCGCAGAATGCACGCCCATTGCCGGTAATTATGAGGACTCTGGCCTCGCTGCTGCGCACAGTATCTTCCAGATCGGCGTACAGCTGATAGGTCAGCGAGTTCATGGCTTCCGGTCGATTCAAGGTAACCACGCCAACATGGTCGGTGACCTCATAAAGTAGATCCCTCATTTGCCCTCCTCAAATTGCGCTCAGGCAGGGAAGGCTACACGAGCTTGCATCGGGCTGACCAGTCTGTGGCCGAGTCGCCGTCACTGCACAAGCCAACGCATCTGCCAATAAAGCCCGGGCGTCTTCACAGGGTTTTGACCACCACGAGTGATAGGCTGCCCGCATGCAAACCACGACGATAGAAATCAGCAAAGAGTATCTGCACTTTGCTGCCGCGCACTTCACGCTGTTCAGCGACACCGATCGCGAGAACCTGCATGGGCATAACTTTCAGGTCACCTTGGACGCAGAAGCAACCATCGCCGCCGACGGTTTAACGTTCGACTACAACATTTTGAAGAAAGCACTGAAACATATGTGCGATGACCTCGACGAGCAGGTAATCATGCCAACGCAATCGCCGCACCTAACGATCGAATCCGACGAGCACTACACCTACGTAATTTTTAACGGTGAACGCATTCCGTTTTTAGACCGAGACCTCACCCTTCTGCCCATCCGTAACGTTACCGTGGAAGAACTCGCCCATTACCTACTGGAGACACTGCTTCAGCGAGAAGAAATTGCGGCGCTGGATATCCACCAAATGGTACTGCGTTGCGCCTCTGGCGAGGGCCAATGGGCCAGCGCACGTTGGGCCTGCGACGCTTAGCGCGCTGCGGAAAACCTTGGTCGCCATATGCCCTGTTTAGCCATCACCGGTGCCAGCTCTGGCATTGGCTATGCTACGGCAAAGCGCTTTTACGAGGCAGGCTATAGCGTCATCAACTTGTCTCGGCGCACCTGTGATATAGCAGGCGTGATCAACATCACCTGCGATCTGACGGACCCCGACTTCATCATCAATATCGAGAGCGATTTAAGCGCGAGCATGGAAGATGCCGAGACCATCTGCCTCGTTCACAACGCCGCTCGCCTCGCCCACGATACCATCGCTGAAGTCAGCGCTCCGGACTTGCGCAGTGTTTATGAAATAAACCTCGTAGCACCAGCGGTGCTGAATCGAACCCTATTGCCGACTATGAACGCAGGCTCAAGCATTCTCTACGTCGGCTCCACCCTAGGAGAGAAAGCCGTGCCCGGCAGTTTCAGCTACGTAACCTCGAAACACGCCACCATCGGCATGATGCGCGCCAGCTGTCAGGACCTAGCAGGCAGCGGTGTGCACACCGCCTGTATTAACCCGGGCTTCACCGACACCGAAATGTTACGTGATCACATACCTGCCGATGTTATGCCCGAAATCGCGCAAATGAGCGCTTACGGGCGTTTGATCGACCCAGCAGAAATTGCCAACGCGCTGTTTTTTGCCGCACAAAACCCTGTCATTAATGGATCGGTCATCAACGCAAATCTGGGGCAAATTGAGCGCTGAGCTCGCAGGCCAGAGGCAGCGTCAAAGTCAGGCGAATCAATACCGCCTGTCGGACCCGAAAAGAACCGTTGCGTCTGGCATGCCTCATCGTTGATAACGAACGGCTCTGTTTCTTCTTTGAGCAATTGCGCGACGAGCTCGAGAACGACCCTAACATCGCTGGCGCCAAACCCCCGGGATGCATCTCACCAGATTTCATGGAATGTTCCTGCCAAACCGTAAGCTGCGTGGGTTTTAGGTCGCGCAAAAACCGGTAGAGGGGGAAGGAAATCAGCGGCGCAAACTTGCTCGATGACTTTGGCGCATTAGCTCGAACGAGAGTTGTCCATTTACCTAGAGAGTTAAGAAAAGTGCGGCGGCCTCACCCGGGTTATTGCATC
>PBTJ01000040.1 GCA_002726925.1 Gammaproteobacteria bacterium
AAATGGCGGCCGAATCATCAACATCTCCTCGGTTGCAGGCATCAAGAACTCACCCGCATTCATCCACTACGGTGCAGCAAAGGCAGGAGTTATCAACTTGACCAAGTCGATGGCAGCCTGTTGGGGCGAGCACAACATCAATATCAATTGCATTGCGCCTGGGTTGACCGCAACCGAGGGGGTTGCGCAGTGGCTGCCGGCAAAGACTAAGGAAGATGGCACGCCGGTACCATTACTNGAGTACCCACCAGACCCGCAGCATGTCGCNGATCTAACCCTGTTTCTCGCGGCACCAGGCAGCANGAGAATCAGTGGCGAGATCTTCCCGATAAGAGCNCTNACCGAGATCGTTTAGTGAACCACTCCCANCCAGTGNGTAGTATCCTCTGNAACCTATTATTTAANGGNTTTTTNGGAAACGATCGTACGATGCTTNAGATGACGGCTCAGTGTGTNATATTNAAGCNTCTTTANTAANCTATCCGTTNAACGGAACGTTGTCATTTTCCAATAATCTTCTAANTTACTTTCGCTCTATTTCAGCTCTTTGGATTTTTCATCNTGCGAAAGCCCACGTCTGGAAAGTGGAACTAACCCGTGTTTATAGGTCCAAATNTTGACAGCTTTTATCCTGACATCTGGCGTGAGCCCTGTTGTCGAGACATGGCGAAATAGGATAGCGTTTTTACGCGTCCAACGGATAGGCACGTTCGATAAAAGCGAAACGTGGCGCAGCCCATCAATTATTGAAACGGAGGAGCAATTCGGTGGCAAGGATAATTGGCAATCTGACTCCTGAGGACGACTACACGCACCCAGTCGGTCCTGAAACCAATTTCAATGAGTCGGTCTACTTCAATTTTTTTGATCCGNTTCAACAAAGNGGNGGCTTTCTNCGGATCGGCAACAGNGCNAACGANGGCTACGCNGANATGACCGTCATTGTCTGGAACCCAGATGGCTCNGCCTACTTCACNTATGCAAAACCTCAGATAAGCAATAACGACCGCTGGAATGCTGGCGGCATCGCTATCGAAATCGTCGAGCCGGCAAAAAGAGTCCTCACTCGGTACGACGGCAAGGCTTTGTTTCTCAAAAATCCGTCAGATATGGAAAATCCGGGCAACGCGTTTAAGAANAACCCCCGCCAACCAATTAAAATTAACCTGGAGCANACCGCAGTAGGCCCACTCTATGGTCATGTTGGNGAGCCTGGAGACGGCAACGAGTTNGCGAGATCGCATACTGAGCAGCATATGAAAGTTTCTGGCGAGCTGATGCTTGGGGGCACGGANATCAACTTTTCAGGCTGGGGTCTGAGGGACCACAGTTGGGGGCCTCGGTTCTGGCAGTCAACCCCATCCTACCGCTGGATTACTTGCAATTTCGGCGATGATCTTGGTCTGATTATCACGNCAAATGGTGACGGAATTGGCAAGGGNTTGCTTCAAAAAGGGCAATCCCTGGAGAAGATAGAGGCTGCATCAATCAAAACCGAGTTTGACAGCGACTCGGGGTTCCACAAAAAACTCGATGCGCAATTGCGGATGGAAAACGGCCAAGTCCGATGCCTTTCCGGAACAGTAATAGGCTATATACCCCTCAGAAATCGTCGGTCGGGAGCCAATACTCGAATTGGCGAGGGTATGACCAAATATCGACTGGATGAAAAATTAGTCGGATACGGACTGAGCGAATACCTTGACCAAGCCGAACCCACCTAAGGAGCTGCACCACCGCAACAGCTGTGACCTAATCGACTGATCTAGTTGTGNAGCTAAGNTTGTTCCTTCCAAACCGTGCCCTGCGCCAGAAGCTTCGCAATAGAGCCTGAGTCGTAACCTATCTCGGCCAGTAGTTCCTCTGCGTGTTGCCCGGCTGTAGGTGGCGGCTTTAGCTGAGGCTGACTACGACCAAAGGTAACGTTGGCGCCGTGTCGGTCGTAAGCGCCCCAAGAAGGGTGCTCGGTAGGCTGAGTCAAATTCAGCGCGTGAACTTGAGGATCATGCCACCAAAACTCGACTGGGCTGTAGCGATCCGCGCGCACACAGCCGACACCCTGCGGGGCAAGCTGGGTTTCCCAAAATTCTGCATTTCTACCTTTAAAGATTTCACTCAAATGACCCACCGTNGTCTCGTCATTCCTATTTAAAATGGACGCATCAACCTCTATCCCAAGATCCATCAAACGTTCAGTAAACCGCCTNTTTTCTTTTTCTTCCGGAATGGCTAAAAACACCCACTGGTCTTCGGCCGTTGCGTACAGGCGATAGCTCGGATGGAGCCCATGCAGTCCCTCATCGGGCATAGTCCGCGGAGGTTTACCGGCATAGGCAAGAAAGTCATCGTGATTTGCGTATGCATTTGCGCCAAACATATCAATTAAGATGCGTTGCCCGTTACCCGTTCGTTTGAGTGCATTCAGACCCAAGAGCGCTGAAGAGCAGACCACCATCGCAGTATTAGGATCGGGATTCAGTTCGTTAGCTCGCATTAAACGTCTGGTCCAATTGCGTAGAGCAGGAATGTCTTGTTGCTCTCGCGGAATGCGCCCGCCCATTTGATAAAGCACACCACCCATCGCTGCACCTGGAATCGGATGAGTTGACGGTCTAAGTGCCCCAGGACCATCGGGACCGTAGCCGTTCACCTGGACATAGACGATGTTTGGGTTTACTTGACAGATTTGGTCGTAGCCAATACCCAATTTTTCGGGGACGCCGGGGCGATAGTTATGGATCAGCACGTCTGCATTCGCTGCAAGTTTGACCGCGATGGCTTGCCCTTCAGCGGATTTCAGATTTAGGCTGATNCTACGTTTGCCGGCATTAACGCGAGCAGAGCCAACACCCATCGCCAAACCTCTATAGGGGTCTCCATTAATCTGTTCAATTTTCGTGACTTCTGCCCCCATATCAGCCAGAAAAGAGGCTCCCAAGGGGGCCGCGATAATCGTCGCGATTTCTAAAACACGGAGGCCAGCGAGCGGCAGTCCCTCGACATGTTTTGCTTCNGGACNCGGCCGGGGATCCGCTTGCCACCGCTCAGACCAACCATTGTCTGGCTGACAAGGCAGTCCTGGCTGAGCCGGTGTCTTAGTCATTCTGGCAAGCGGGCCAAGCTGGATGCCACCGTCGCCTCGGTCTATCGCATGGCCATTAGCAACGATGTCTGGATCTCGAAGTGCGTCTTGGGTGGTCTGATAGGTGGTGGCAACGACGCTACCGTTAGCGATACAGTCTCTTATCCAATCTGCGGCTGGTCGATCCTGCAGACGACGGAGCATACGGTCGCGAAACGGCTCATATTTTTCCGGCGGCAAGGCCAGCTGGGTAGGTTCAAAATCTGGATCCGCAATGATGTCCATTAAATCCGTCACCATAAGAAAGTTATCAAACAGGTGCGGTAAGAGGTTGCCAAACTGCAGCCAACGGCCATCGCCGGCTTGTGCCGGATGATAGTGGAGTGTCGGCATGGGAGGTTCATTAGGAAGCACCTCTGGATACATCGCGCCGAAGCGTTCTGGAAACTGACGCCCGATCATCGCACCCTGTTCGTAGGGCAACATACCTTGCAGCATGCTCGTCTCTACTAACTGGCCCACACCAGTCGAGCCACGAACAAGCAACGCGGCCAGAATACCGGACAGTGCTGACTGAGCCGTGGCATGAGTACCCACTTGAAGCGCGGAATAAACGGGTCCAGCTCTATCGCAAATGCCAGCGAAAGCTTGCATACGCCCTGACGCAGCCGCGGCTAGATGTTCGTATCCCGGATAATTCGCCTTAGGGCCATGACTCCCAAACCCAGAAATATGGCAATAAATCAGGTGCGGATGACGGTCATGTACACTGTCAAAGTCTAGGTTTTGCGCCTCAAGAGCTTGAGTGCGCCAATTAAAGAGACAAACATCAGCCCCCGCGAGCAGCTTTTCTAAAACCTCGCGCTGTTTCGCATCCTTGGTGTCCAAAGTCAGATTGCGCTTACCCCGGCGCCACATCGGGGTTGACGCTAGTTGATCGAGTCCGTGGCGTACCGGCTGATCAATCACTAAAACCTCGGCGCCAAAATCAGCCATGATCATGGTTGCCAGGCCACCGGCTGGACCGCGTGTTAGATCGACCACTCGAAAACCTTTCAGTACTTCCGACATACCCCTCAAGTCCTCCAATTCGTGCATCAGCTCACGCTTCTATCGGATCAATGATTTTTTGCACCCAACTGCTCCGACCCCGAACGCACATAGCTACGCCCCCTAACGTTCGCAAGAGAAGCAGGGCTCCTTTTGAGATCTTAACGCCTTATGAGCATAGATCTTAGACCTGGCCTACTACTCCCACTCAATCGTCGCTGGGGGCTTACTCGATACGTCGTATACGACTCTCGATACCGCAGCGATCTCGTTGATGATTCGNTTGGACACGCGCTCGATAAACTCATAGGGAAGATGCGCCCAGCGCGCAGTCATAAAGTCGATCGTCTCTACCGCACGTAATGCGATGACGTGCTCATAGCGACGGCCATCGCCTACCACGCCCACCGACTTCACCGGTAAATATACAGCGAAAGCTTGCGAGACCTGATTGTAAAGATCGGCGTCACGCAGTTCCTGTATGAAAATCGCATCCGCCTCGCGCAGCACATCAGCGTAATTGGCTTTCACCTCGCCCAGTATTCGCACGCCAAGACCGGGCCCCGGGAACGGATGACGAAATATCAGTGATGCCGGTAGGCCCAAGTGCAGGCCAATTTTGCGCACCTCGTCTTTAAACAGCTCTCGCAGTGGTTCGACCAGCTTTAAGGTCATGCGCTCGGGCAGGCCGCCGACATTGTGATGCGACTTGATCACATGAGCTTTGCCGTACTTCGAGGCAGCGGATTCGATCACATCCGGNTAGATCGTGCCCTGCGCCAGCCAGTTCACGNCCTTGAGCGCTGTGGCCTCGCGGTCGAATACGTCGATAAACGTGGCGCCAATGATTTTTCGTTTGGCTTCTGGGTCGTCAACACCAGACAGCTTGTCNAGAAATTCATCCTGNGCATTGACCGTGATGATATTGAGTTCTGCCAATGTGCCCTCGCCCATGGCNCCGGAGAACGCGGCGCGGACTTCTTCGCTTTCGTTTTTGCGCAGCAGGCCGTTGTCGACAAAGATGCAGGTCAGTTGCTCGCCTATGGCTTGGGCCAACAGCGCAGCGACGACAGAGGAATCGACNCCGCCAGATAACCCCAGCACAACTTTGTCCTCGCCCACCTGCTCGCGAATGGCCGTAATGGCGTCGTCGACGATGTTAGCGGNTGTCCAGTCTCCTTCGCAGCCGCATAGGTCGCGAGCGAAGCGTCGAATGAGTGCTTCGCCCTTGTCNGTATGGGTCACCTCAGGATGAAACTGNACACCGAAAAAAAATCGCTCTGGGTTTTCGATTGCGGNATAGGGCGCGTTCGGCGAACTGGCTGTACAAACAAAGCCACTGGGCATTGCTGAGACTTTGTCACCATGGCTCATCCAGACGCTCACTTGNTCAGCGTCTGCAAACACCGAGTCGAGCAACGAACTGTTTTGCTCGGCTTGGATCTGCGCGTGACCAAACTCCCTGAGGTTTGATGCAACGACTTCGCCGCCAAGCTGGGCCGCCATGGCCTGNAGGCCATAGCAGATGCCGAGNACAGGCACACCGAGCGCAAAAATACGCTCAGGTATGCGAGGAGTGGCGCCTTCGGTAACGGTTTCCGGACCGCCGGATAGAATGACGCCCGCAGGAGCATAGGCGTCGATGTCATCGGCACTGATATCGAAGGGATAAATCTCGCAGTACACGCCGCATTCACGGACGCGACGCGCAATAAGCTGGGTATATTGAGAACCGAAGTCGAGAATCAGCAGTCGCTGGGCATGAATGTCTCGTAGCGCGCTCTGCATGACCTGACTTCCTCGTTTTATGCGTCGTATCTGGCAACTCTTAACACTGCAGCGGAGCAGTACGCATCGCTGACGCAGCCGCGGTCNAGACCGCTAACTCACCGGGTAATTGGGGGCTTCTCGTGTAATGGACACGTCGTGCACATGAGATTCGACCATGGCCGCACTGCTTACCCTGACAAACTCTGGTTGCGTNCGCATGGTTTCAATATCAACACTGCCGGTATACCCCATCGAAGCTCGAAGGCCGCCCATGAGCTGGTGAACGATAGGGCTTAGCGGGCCTTTGTACGCCACCCGTCCTTCAACACCTTCAGGCACCAGTTTGCGACCGTCACCTTCGACTTCTTGAAAGTAGCGATCGCTGGAGCCGTGTCGCTGAGCCATGGCTCCCAAGGANCCCATGCCGCGATATGACTTGTAAGTGCGACCCTGAAATAGCTCTACTTCGCCAGGGGATTCGTCTGTGCCTGCAAACAGGCTACCGATCATGATCGCACTCGCACCGGCAACAACGGCCTTGGCGATATCGCCAGAATAACGAATGCCACCGTCAGCAATCACTGGCACCCCTGCATCGACGGCCACGGCTGCGGCGTCTGAGATCGCGCTAATTTGCGGCACGCCGACGCCGGCGACAATGCGCGTGGTGCATATGGAGCCCGGTCCAATGCCGACCTTGACGGCATCTACTCCAGCGTCAATGAGCGCTTGCGCGCCCGCAGCGGTTGCGACGTTGCCTCCGATAACCTCGAGATCAGGATAGTGTTGTTTGATCCGCCTCACCTCATCGAGCACGCCTTGGCTATGACCATGAGCGGTATCTACCACCACGACATCGGCTCCCGCATCGACCAAGGCTGCGACACGCTCTTGTGTCTCATCACTGGTGCCAACGCTCGCGCCTACGCGCAATCGGCCTTGAGCGTCTTTACAGGCCATTGGGAAAGCCTGTGCCTTGACAATATCTTTTACCGTAATCATGCCGGTAAGTTCGTCGGTCTCGTTTACCAGCAAGACTTTTTCAATTTTATGGTCATGCAGCAGTGACGTGACATGCTCAAAATCGGCCCCCTCCAGCGCAGTCACCAGACGCTCGCGTGGGGTCATGACATCTTTGACAATGGCATCNGTGCGACTCTCAAAACGCAGGTCACGGCTGGTAATAATGCCCGCTAGCTTGCCCTCGCTCACTACCGGCACACCGGAAATACCATGTTCTTGAGTCAGCGCGTAAAGATCTTGCAGCATGGCGTCGGGGTGAATGGTCACTGGATCGCGAATAATCCCCGATTCGTACTTCTTTACNGCACGCACTTCCCGAGCCTGCTGCTCGACGGTCATATTTTTGTGCACGATGCCAATGCCNCCTTCTTGGGCTATCGCGATGGCGAGCCGNGCTTCGGTAACGGTATCCATGGCTGACGACAGCAAAGGAATGTTCAGGACAATGTTTCTTGTGAGCTGAGATTTCAGCGACGCGTGAGAAGGTAGGATATTGGAAAAAGCAGGNAGCAGTAGCACGTCGTCAAAGGTGAGTGCTTCGTTGGCGATTCGCAGCATTAAAGGCCCCGCAAAAGCCGNATTTTAGCGATGGGCCTGTGAGATGTAAAACGACATCTCTATCCGATACCTGTACACCCCAGNCACNCTGTANGTCGTGTACTGAACCCTGTCTAAGCCGTCGCTTTTGACATAGCAGTTGTCATGGCCGTCTAAACGCGAAAAGATCTGTGGATGCGATATATGCCCAGCTTTAGTTTCAGCTTCCGTTTTAACTTCCATGTCATCTGCAATGTCTGACCTGTTTTCTTCGAAACACAGCAAATCACCCGCTGAGCCTANCGCGCAAGAGCGACAAGTCCTGTCNGTGACAGACNTGAACCGCCAAGCACGTATGACCATCGAGCAACGCTTTAACCAAATTTGGGTCAGCGGAGAGCTTTCGAGTTTTGCTCGACCTAGCTCCGGACACTGGTATTTCACNCTAAAGGATGCCAAGGCACAGGTGCGCTGCGCTATGTTCGCCAACGCCAATCGCCGNGCGCGCCTGCAGCCCGNCAACGGACANCAAGTGTTGTTGNGAGGTCGAGTCAGCTTGTACGAGGGTCGGGGTGAATTTCAGATCATCGTCGAGCATATGGAACCGGCNGGNGAAGGAGCGTTGCGAGCTGCCTTCGATGCNCTAAAACGTCAGCTCGATGCAGAAGGTCTGTTCGATACAACGCGTAAACGCGCCCTGCCCGACATGCCCCAGCATGTGGCCGTGGTGACATCGCCTACCGGCGCAGCGCTAAAAGACGTGTTGTCGGTCTGGCAACGACGCTTTCCGGCGCTCAAGGTCACAGTGGTGCCAACGGCAGTGCAAGGTGCCGACGCTGAAGTCGATATTCGCACAGCCCTGCAGCGCGCCGCGGCGCTAGCACCCGAGGTGATTTTGCTCACCCGAGGTGGCGGATCCATGGAAGATCTGTGGGTCTTCAACGCCGAATCTATCGCTCGATCGATTGCTGCACTTGAGATCCCCGTAGTGTCTGCCATCGGTCACGAGATTGATGTGTCCATAACCGACTTTGTGGCCGATTTGCGCGCGCCTACCCCGTCTGCCGCAGCGGAGCTCATCGTCCCCGATGGTGACGAACTGCTGCAGGTGATCGCAGGGCAGCGTCGACGATTACAGGTCACGCTACAGGCACGGTTGCGTGAACGCCGCCTGTCGCTGGAAAAACTCGCCCTAGGTTTGGTCAACCCTCAGCGCTACTGCCAGCAGGCTGCCCAGCGTCTGGATGATTTAACTGTGCGGTTAACCCGGGCCGTGTCCGGGCAAGGCGCCGCTGCCACCGTCCAGCTGCGCGAGCTCAACAAACGCCTAAATACCCAGCGACCGGATCGTAAATTGCTCAGCCTTCGCGAGAGTCTGCAAAAAGCCAGAGGACAACTGCAGCAGGCGCTACAACGCGGCATGGATCGGCGCCATCGACGTGCTGTTGAATCCTCACGTATGCTCAATAACCTCAGTCCGCTGCCAACTCTCGCGCGTGGCTATGCTGTACTGCGCAATGATCAAGGTACCGTGATCTCCGATGCATCTGCCCTGCGTTCAGGACAAAAGATTTCCGCCCAGTTGCGCGACGGACGTTTGACCGCCGCAGTGACAGACATTGCGATTGGCGCCACGCTCGACACCTCGGCCGATGCGAGCCCAAAACCAAGCCGAACCCCAAGACCTGACCCTGACAGCGAGAAGTCGTGATGCATGACCATGCGGTAGGTACGACGCACAGAAATATAGGAATACGCTTGCAAGGTGCGGTGTTGGCTTGTTTATTGGCCTGGGGCCTGACCGTAGCGGCAGCGGCGAGCACGACTGATAGCAGCCTTGCGCAAAGCGTTGACCCAAAAAACACCGTGGTGCCTGGCGGCATTTACCGATGGACACCGCCTGCAGGAGCGACAGACATACGCTTCAACAACCGGCCAGTTATGCGACTGCGAGATCAGATCTTGGTAGGCATTCCTTTAAACCATCCGCTGGGTGCAGCAAACCTGGCCTACGTACTCAGCGGTGAGGACGCCAGCCACAGTTTTAGCGTCGTCGATAAAGCCTATACAGAGCAGCACATTACGCTGCAAAACCGCGAAATGGTGAACCCAAATCCTGAGCAACTGGCGAGAATTCGCGGGGAAAGCCGGCGGCAACGTGCACTGTATCTGCAGCACAGCGATGCTCCGCCCCCCACTGCCGGGTTTATTCAACCGCTGCAAGGCCGCATCAGCAGCCTCTTTGGTCACCGTCGATTTTTTAACGGCCAGGCACGTAATCCTCACAGCGGTTTAGACATTGCGGCTCCTACCGGCAGCGAAATTCGCGCGCCCGCAGCGGCTGAAGTCACGCTGGTGGATGATCTGTACTACAACGGCAAGACCATTTTTCTCGACCATGGTCAGAGTCTCATCACCATGTACTGTCACCTGAGCGAGTCCT
>PBTJ01000041.1 GCA_002726925.1 Gammaproteobacteria bacterium
CCGATATCACCCGAGTTATCACCGCTTGATGGAGCTGTCGGTCGCAGCCGGGATCCATTCGTCGCATTACGACGGAGAATCAGGGGACGGGTCCTACGTTGCCCGTGCCGCCCGTATGCATCTAGTCAGTCAGGTCGAGGTTGGTCATGGCTGCCCCACTTCGATGACGGGCGCAGTGTTACCTGCTCTGCGTGAACAGCCTGATTTGGCTGCTGTTTGGGAACCACGCGTGCGGACCCGCTCCTATGACCAACGGCTAATCGAGCCTTCGCTCAAGTCAGGCAATCTGCTCGGCATGGGGCTGACCGAGAAACAAGGCGGCAGTGATGTGCGGGCCAATACGTCGACAGCTGTGCCGGTCAACGGCGGCGGCCCTGGCGGCGAATATCGACTCACCGGACACAAATGGTTCACGTCTGCCCCGATGTGTGATGCCTTCCTCATTCTGGCCCAGGCCCCGGGTGGCATCTCGTGCTTCTTGACCCCGCGCATACTTCCCGACGGCAGTCGCAATTCGCTGTTTCTCATGCGCTTGAAAGACAAGCTAGGCAATCGTTCGAATGCGTCGAGCGAACTTGAATACGTCGACGCCGCTGGCTGGTTGGTCGGGGAAGAAGGGCGCGGCATCAATGTCATCATGAAGATGGTGAACGCCACCCGAGTCGACGTCACCAACTGGTCGGCGTCGCTCATGCGGCAGGCCGTGACTCAGGCCGCCGGGTATGTCGTTCAGCGAGAAGCCTTCGGTGCGCCACTGATTGACAAGCCATTGATGCAGAACGTGCTCGCCGATCTCGAACTTGAAACCGAAGTCGCCACGATGATGACCATGCGGCTGGCCGGTGCCTTTGAACGGGCGCCGATCGACGACCACGAATCGCACTTCCTGCGACTGTCGTCTGCGGTCGCCAAATACTGGTTGAGCAAGAGGTCGACGCCGGTTGTTCGCGAGGCACTCGAATGTCTAGGAGGTGCCGGCTTTGTTGAAGAATCGATTCTGCCGCGCCTGTATCGAGAAGCACCGTTGAACGCCATCTGGGAAGGTGCGGGCAATGTCATTGCTCTGGATGTTCTTCGTGCCCTGCAGCGATCGCCAGAGGCAGGCGAAGCCTTTGTTACTGAGCTGTCGTTGGCGGCCGGAGGCGACGTTGTGTTCGACCGAGAGCTCGCGGCACTCAAGCGGCAGATCGCCACCCCCGTCGATGAAGCGGACGCTCGTCGTCTGGTCGAACAGCTTGCACTTTGTTGGGGAGCGTCGCTGTGCCTGCGCCATGAACCAGAGATTGCTGACGCGTACATTCGCTCGCGCCTCGACGGCGATTGGGGCAGCGAATTCGGCACTCTGAGTTCAAACGTTCGCCTCGACCGTCTTGCCCGGCGAGCCTGCGCCGTTTAGACGCGCGTCGAATGCGTCGCGCTGGTGGGTGCGCAGGTTTTCGTCGTCGCTAGGTTAAAAGGAACACCATGCAAAGCGTTGTATGCCGCTATTTCTTCATCCGAAAAATCAAACGAATCTTAAAACCCGAAAAGATCGGTTCTAATCATTGGGTCAAAGTGATCTTTCGCCCCTCGGCTTTTTCGCACCTCGGCCCAATCACTCAACGCGGGGTCGATGTCGGCTAGCTCAGCAGCGGTGAGTTCTCGTTCTTGGGATTCAGTTTGTGTCGCTGACTGCTGCGGGACTGCTGCTTGAGCAGTGATCGTGGAATCTGAGGCAGATTGACGCGCGACCTCATGCACTGCCATTTTCGGTGGTGCTTCGCACAGAAACGCAAACATAGCGGCTGCGGATGCAGCGATAGCCAAGGCGAATTGAACGGTTTTTTCATTACCAGTCTTCCGATGAATTTGGCACTTGGAAAGAGAAACTAAAGAATTGCAGACTTATAGAAACCTCCGATGCAGGGCATTTTAGGTGGGTTAGAGATACTGCAAAATATCCGTTAATCCTTGATAACAGATCCTAATATCAGTAGCTTGCTCCGACAGCGTCTGATTTTTTCTCTCTCTCTTCGCTACACAAATAACGGGGCCTCTGGGCTCCTTTTTTATGCGCAATCAGCGGACTTGGTTTGCACAGAGTCTGCTCTAGCGGGTCTCGACAGATGAGTACTTGCGAACACGACGGGAAGATCACCGCTGGCGTTTTCAAGGGAGATCCATCTATGTCCACAGCAACTCATGCTGATCAAATCAAAGGATATGGCACCAGCCGTTACCGAAGTTATGTCCTCTCTGCACTGACACTTATCTACATACTAAATTTCGTTGATCGAGGCTTACTTGCGGTCGTGGGTCCGGATCTCGTGCCTGAGTTGGGTATTTCCGACACCCAATTCGGCCTTCTGACGGGTTTCGGATTTGCCCTTCTTTACACAATTGTCGGTATTCCTCTCGCGCGTTACGCAGACACAGGTAACCGCGTTTGGCTTATGAGCGTGTGCATTGCACTTTGGTCGATCATGACAGTGCTATGTGGACTGGCAACCGAAGTCACACTGGGTTCGTTCACCATCGGTGCATTCTGGANCTTGCTGGCGTGCCGGGTCGGCGTCGGTATTGGTGAGGCGGGTTGCACACCGCCTGCNAATTCGTTAATCGCGGATTATTATGCACCACAAGATCGCTCTCAGGCGCTGGGTGTCTATGCGATGGGCGTCACACTTGGCACGATGTTCGCTAACCTGATCGGCGGCTGGGTGACCGATGCCTTCGACTGGCGAACAGCATTTTTCGTCGTGGGTTTGCCCGGTGTGTTAATTGCCGCGGTATTTAAGCTTACGGTGAAAGAACCTCCCCGAGGTTATACCGATCCGCCGGGTACCCAGTCCAAGGAACGCGTCGAATTCGGGGAGGCGATACGCGAACTAACGACGAAACCAGCGTTTTGGTATATGACCGCTGGCGCTACGGTCGCGGCTTTTTGTGGCTATGGCATTTCATCGTTCCAATCAATTTTCCTCGTTCGAGCCCATGGTATCACCGCGGGCGAGGCCGCCATCTGGATCAACGCTCCGGTATCACTGTCATCTGCCGTTGGCACATTCGCCACAGGTTGGCTCGCAACTCAGCTCTACAAAAAGCATCCGGGCGCAATCGCTTGGGTACCTGGTATCGGTTTGGCTTTATCTATTCCGTTTTATATCTTCGCATTTACCACCGAAAATCTTCTTTATGCTGCCCTCGGCCTGATCATCGCCGGTTTCGTGAAGTACGGTTATATTGCCGCCCAGTACACGATTGGGCAGGGTGTCGTGACCATGCGAGTTCGTGCGATGGCTACCGCGGTGCTGCTGTTCATCGCTAACCTGATTGGCTACGGTTTTGGCCCACTGTTCATTGGCGCAATCTCAGACGTTTTCTTTATCAACGGCATCACAGAGGTTGGTATCGCTGCAGATCAACTCACTCGAAACCAGTGCCATCCTCGCGCCATAGCAGAGCTAAGCGATAATCTGCAGAACGTCTGCGGTGAGGTTTACTCGCAAAGCTTACAGTCAGCAATGGTCATCATGGCGTCGCTTTATGCCGCGAGTTCCCTGTTCTTCCTGATAACTTGGCGTCGGCTGGACAAAGATATGGTCGATCGGAACCCAAGCTAGCGAAGGGATGGCTGCGGTAAGCGTCTGTCGGTAATGCCAATCGTTGGCAGAGCGAGAGTCCACAGCAGCGCCGTCCGCGCGCATAACTTACCGATGCTCGACATGGGCGCGTCTGCTTAAGCTTCAATCAGATAGATCAGGGAGGCCCGCTATTCCTGCCCGATAGGCGCGGTAGTCTTGTGCCACCGATTCCCAGTTCGCGGGATCGTACAACCTCGCCAGATCAGTCAGTTTTGGCGGTGTTTTGCCTTCGCGTATGGCCGATTGCTCCAAGTAGAGCCAGTGTAAAAACGCATAGTCCTTGGCGGCCTTTGCGCCGCTGTCTGCTTTTTGCAGCGCATAATTTACGCCGCCGAAGAAGGCTTCCTCCAACGTAACCGCGCCGCCGGCACGCAGATAATGATTCCATTGTTCAAGCACTACCGGTGCCGCCGCCGCCAGATCCCGCAGAAATGCTTCATCAGACTCTCTCAGAAGCGCCGGCTCATTGTTGTCCCCCGCCACCGCATCGCGCTGCGCTTCTGCCTGCTCTTGCATCGCTGAGGACCGGTCGTAACGCCCTTCGTGTTTGCGACGCAGCACGTTCATAAATTGTTCAAAGGCGTTGTCCAATTCCGGCACTCCTCTTTACCCATCACCGCTGTTTTGGCTCGCAAACCCAAGTCAATTCAGGGGCGCACCAATAACAGCTGCACATAGTGCCCTAATGCATGATGTCGGTCTGCCCTATCGAATCGGTAAAACAATTTGCCCAGCCGATTCTGCTCGAGCGCAGACAGTGGTGAACCGCGGTGCTAGTGTTCGCGCCTATTGAAGCGCGCTTAGTAGGAGAAACTTTTGAACAAGGAAGCAACACCAGAGGCAACTAACAGCGGCCAAGTCAAGGGAATGCTTGGCTGGATCGAGCGCCGCGGTAACCAGTTACCGGATCCTGTGTTCTTATTCCTTTGGCTAATTCTGTTTCTCGTCATCGTTTCCGTTGTCGCCAACCTGGTGGGTTTATCGGCAGCCCACCCTACTGAAATTGATCCACAGACTGGCGGTAAGCGCATCATTTTTGCCACCTCCTTACTGTCCGCGGAGAACATCGCGCGCCTGTGGATCGAAATGCCCAAAACCTTTACGCATTTCCATCCGCTAGGTTATGTGCTGGTGGTCATGCTCGGCGCTGGGGTCGCCGAGCGTTCTGGTCTGTTTGCTACTGCCATGCGAGCCGGTGTGCGTGATACGCCAAGTGCTCTACTAACCCCCTTGGTCGTAACCATTGGCATGCTCGGCAATCTGGCCGCGGACGCCGCCTATGTGGTGCTTATTCCGCTGGCAGGCATTTTGTTTCATGCCGCCGGGCGACACCCCATTGCAGGAATTGCGGCATCCTTTGCCGGCGTCTCTGGCGGATTTTCCGCAAACCTGCTGCCGGGCCAATTAGATGCTCTTTTGTTCGGTATTACTGAAGCTGCGGTGGAAACGGTATTTGGTGACTTTAGCGCAAACATTGCCGGCAACTGGTTCTTCATCGCGGCAATGACCGTGATCTTTGTACCCGTCATCTGGTTTATCACTGACAAGATGATCGAGCCACGATTAGGTAACTTTAACCCCTCACAGGCATCCAACGACGCCACAAATGACGGCGTCAAACCCCTGTCTGAACTCGAACGTAAAGGGCTTACCTATGCGGGTTTAGCAACACTCTTTGTTATTGCCCTGTGGATTTTTTTCACCCTCGGGCCCGGCACGCCGCTCATAGATGAAACTGCCAAAGCCGAAGCGCAGATGACGCCCTTCTATCAAAGCTTGGTCGCGGCGTTTTTTTTGCTCTTCCTGCTTGCCGGCTGGGCTTATGGCAAAGGAGCCGGCAGCATCAAAGATCATCGCGACCTCGTCGGNATGATGACNAGTGCCATGGAAGACCTCGCCTACTACCTNGTGCTGGCTTTCGCCGCCGCGCACTTTGTCGCCATGTTTGCGTGGTCTGGCTTGGGCCTCATATTGGCAGTACATGGCGCGGACTTTTTAGCCGCCACCAACCTGCCGGCTTGGGCGCTGCTAACCGCCATTATTCTGATTTCATCGCTACTGAATTTATTCGTTGGCTCCGCCAGCGCTAAGTGGGCGCTTATCGCTCCAGTGATGGTGCCCATGTTAATGCTGCTGGGCATATCGCCGGAGATGGCTACCGCCGCATACCGAGTCGGTGATAGTGCAACCAATATCATCACGCCGCTAATGGTGTACTTTCCGCTGATATTGATTTTCTGTCAGCGCTGGCAAAGCAGCTTTGGTATTGGCAGCCTTACCGCCACCATGCTGCCCTACTCTATTGGCCTGATGGTTGCGGGTCTGCTCATGACCATTGGGTGGGTGGTACTCGACCTGCCACTTGGGCCCGGCGCCGGAGTCTTCATCGACGCGCCGGGAGGCAGCCTCGCCCCAGATTGACCGAGCGGGTTCTGGATGAAGCCCACGAGTCGCGATGTATGAACAATATCGCTGTGAAAGCTTTCGCNCTTGCCCTACTGCTCAGTGTGTGTGGGNCTGGCTTTGCCCANCCGGAGGATGAGCTTTGTCACGCCGGTCCTGGAGTCATCGACCCTCAGCTATGCGCCCTGCTGGCAGAGATGGATCGCACTGAGGGCGCTGTTGTACAAGATGAACTGTTAGTCGTCTTTGAGGCCGAACGTGGTTTCATGGCGAATCTCACGCGCTATGTTCGGGTGGGGCTAGATCACATACTGCCGGGCGGGCTGGATCATATTCTCTTNGTTGTTGCGCTATTTCTGGCCGCTNAAANTCTACGCTCGCTCATCTGGCTGATTACGGCATTCACCTTCGCTCACTCAGTAACCTTAGCGTTGGCGGCCACAGGCATCATGGTTCTGCCCCCTAGCATCGTCGAACCGCTGATCCCTTTTACCATCGCCTTCGTGGCG
This sequence comes from Gammaproteobacteria bacterium, assembly GCA_002726925.1. Lineage (GTDB taxonomy): Bacteria > Pseudomonadota > Gammaproteobacteria > Pseudomonadales > Azotimanducaceae > UBA4421. Next base: position 6,536 of record PBTJ01000041.1, read on the forward strand.
ATCGAGAATCTCTTCGACAGCCCGACGGGCAAGTGGCGAACTTTCATCGTATTCGCGTTTGGACTGATTCACGGACTGGGTTTCGCCGGCTTCTTTGGCGAACTCGGCCTGCCTGAGGGCCTCTTTTTAAGTTCGTTGATCGGCTTCAACTTAGGTGTCGAGGCAGGTCAGATTGCGGTCATCGCCATCACCGCTATTGCGGCAGGGCTNGCAAATTGGCTGCTGCGAGCATTGGCGATGCGCGACAAATACCNNCATTTTATCGTCAGACCCGCATCAGCCCTGATTGGGCTGATCGGTCTGTACTGGGGCTGGGAACGCCTGCTAGGCGTCGGGTGATGTGTCNCCGGTAAAACCACGACCCTCAAGCAGTGGTTCAATGCTTGGNTCTCGACCNCGGAAGTTACGGAACAGTTCGTCGGCTGGTTTCAAACCGCCGGCCTCGTAGACCCAGCGCTTGAGTCTGCCCGCTAACTCCGGATCCCAAATATCTTCTGCTTGTTTGAAAGCGGCAAAGCCGTCTGCATCTAGAATCTCGGACCACAGATAGGCGTAATAACCTGCTGAATANCCACCGGCAAAGATATGGCTGAAGTATTGCGAGCGGTAGCGCGGTTCAATCTCGTCAATCAAGCCGTAGCGCTCCAGTACTGCTTGCTCGAAGGCTCTGGCGTCGGTGATTTNTTGGGCTTCTTCCACGCTTAGCGAATGCCATGCCAAGTCAAGTAACGAGGCCGCCACGTATTCTGTCGTATAGAAGCCTTGGTTATGGTTTGCCGCGGCACGAATTTTTTCCACCAACTCTGTGGGTATGACCTCACCGGTTTCGTAGTGCCTAGCATACATGGCTAACATTTCTGGCTGGCTGACCCAGTGCTCCAAGATCTGTGCGGGGAACTCTGTNTAGTCCCTTGGCCCATCGACACCGGAAAATGTGGGGTAGTCGATTTGCGTCATCAGACCATGCAGACCGTGGCCAAATTCATGAAACAACGTCTCCACATCGGAGTAGCGAATTAGTGCCGGCTNGCCCTCAGGAGGTTGGGGCAAGTTCATATTGTTGGTAATCAATGGACGGATCGCATCACCGTTGATATTCGACGTGCCGCGATAGCTGCTCATCCATGCGCCGCCACGCTTGGAATCCCGAGCGAACATATCCGTCATAAACAAACCAAGATGCTGACCAGCTTCATTCTTTACATCAAACGANACCACCAAGGGNTTCCAGCCCTCGACATCTACCTGCTCAAAACTCAGCCCGAACAGCTTGCTAGCCATGGCAAAGGCACCAGCTTGGACGTTTTCAAGTTTGAAATATGGCTTGGTCGCATTTTCATCCAGCGCATANCGCTGCAGTCGAAGCTGTTCCGCCTGATGCCACCAGTCCCANGCCTGNAACTTGGTGTCGCCCATCATGGCCTGCATGTCTGCTCGCTCTTGTTTGGCCTGAGCGAGGGCGGGACGCCATACCCGCAGCAGAAAATCTTCAGCGCCTTGTGGCGTCTTTGCCATGTTGTACTCGAGAATAAAGTGCGCGTGCGAGTCGTAGCCCTTTAGCGCCGCAAGCTCTGCCCGCAGTTGCGCAATCCTCACCGCGATAGGGCCGTTATTCTGCTCCCCCGTTGAGGCGCGCAGCCGATAGCCGTTGAACAGCCGCTCACGCAACTCACGATTGGTAGACTGCACCATGAAGCTTTCATATGCGGAGCGATTCAATCCCACCACCCACGCTTCTTTTTTCGCGTCATAAATTGCCGCTTTGAAGTCTTCACTTAAACCATCGACTTCCTCTTGCGTGGTCAGCTCTAGCGTGAAGCCCTTGGTCGCGAACAGCAGATTCTGCGCAAACTGCGTATTGAGGNCGGAAAGCTCCGCGTTGATCTCAGACACCCGCTCCTTCACCTCGGGCTCNAAAACCGCGCCTGCACGCACGAACCGGCGATGGGTTAGCTCTAGCAAGCGCGCCTGCTGTTCGTCTAGATCCAGCGTGTCCCGGGCAGCAAAGACCGTCTTAACCCGCTTATAGAGCGCCTCGCTGAGCACGATGGCATCGAACTCGCGAGTCAGCATGGGGAAAATCTGGGTTTCAAGCTCACGCAGCACATCGTTTGAGTCGGTATTCGTCACATTGTTGAAGGTATAGGCGACCTTATTGAGAGACGCACCNGCGAGTTCCAATGCCAATATCGTGTTTTCAAAGGTTGGCGCTGCGGTGTTATCAATAATCGCAGCGACTTCACTGCGCAGCTCTGCAATCGCTTTACTGATGGCGGGCATGTAGTCGCCGTCCTTAATTCGTGCGAAGGGCGGCACGCCGTAGGGTGTTTGCCAGTCGTCGAGGAAGGGGTTGTCGGCAAGCTCTGCGTCGCTCACCGGAGGCAGAGCGCTCGCAGATTGCGCGGTTTCATCGTCCGCAGGTGCNCTGGTTTCGGGACCAGTACAGGCTGTGAGCAACAGGCACGATAAGACGACAGTCAACCAACTTGAGTATTTCATGTGACACTTTCCGTTTCCGTATTTTTCAACTGGGAAGGTTACCTTGAACCAAATGCGGCGCCTATTACCTAGAACCCAAACACCGTTAAGAGCGTCTAGTAGTTCTCTAAATCCTTTGCAAACAGCATCTCTATGTTGCGGAACGTCTTGAATTCGAGATAGTTCCCGCTGGGATCCTGCAAAAAGAAAGTGGCTTGTTCCCCCGGTCGACCGCCGAAACGAACATGATGATCGATAACAAATTCGATGCCTGCATCGGTCAGTCGCGACAGCAGCGACCGATAATCTTCCCACGCCAGTACGATGCCAAAATGCGACGCAGGTACATCATGACCCTCAACCTTGTTAGTGGCACCATCGGTATCAGGAGCATCCAACTGTGAGGCATCCACCTGATGGGCGACCAGCTGGTGGCCAAAAAAGTCAAAGTCGATCCAGCGTGCTGACTCACGACCGGTAGCGCATCCCAAGACTTCGCCGTAAAAGACACGAGCATCGTTCAGGTCAGTGACCGGTATGGCCAAATGAAAGCGTGGATAGTCTGGGTGCATGGGATTACCGCGCGTTGCAAGATCACGCCGCCATATTACATACTCGCTCGGCCTAGTTTTTCATCAAAACACCGATTGGATTCATGCAGCACTTCGACAAAATCTACGCGCGCGCGAGCAAACGCAAAGGCGGCGACCAAGCACTGGAAGCGTTGCTCAAGCCAATGCGCCAGACCTCGGACCTAACCACACTGAACGATGCCGAGGTGCTCGCTGAAATGACCGCCTGCATTTTCCGTGCAGGATTTGTCTGGCGCGTGATCACGGCAAAGTGGCCGGGCTTTGAAAAGGCCTTTCACGACTTCGACGTGACCCGCTGCGCTATGCTGTCCGATGAAGAAATCGAGGAACTGACCCGCAATACCGACATCGTCCGCCACGGCACCAAGATCGCCAGCGTACGCGCCAATGCACTGTATATTCTCGATATACGAGCCGAGCACGGCTCCTTCGGTCGTTTCATGGCCGACTGGCCTGATTCAGACTTTGTCGGGCTATGGATGCATCTGAAAAAAAACGGCACTCGCTTGGGCGGTCAAACCGGTCGCTACTGTTTACGTTTTCTAGGCTATGACTCGCCAATCTTATCGCAAGATGTGGTCGCTGCCTTAATTGCCGCCGGCGTAGTGGATAAGAACCCCAGCAGTCAAAAAGATCTGCTGGCGACTCAGGAGGCGTTCAACGTCTGGCGAGATCAAAGTGGCCGCAGCGCCCGGGAAATTTCGCGCTTACTCGCTCTGTCCACGGGTTAGCTGAAAAAACCAACGCGCGTTATAGTTCTGTGCTTCGTTCAGATATTTCAGGGGGTATCCGATGAACATCACACCCAGCGGGCAGGCCTGCGGCGCCCGTATTACTGGCCTCGATTTATCTAAACCGTTGCCTACCAACACACTCCAAGGCATCCGCGATGCTTGGCTTGAGCATCACGTGTTGGCTTTCCCCGATCAACGACTTGACGACGAAGATCTGGTTCGCGTCACTCAGGCACTCGGCGACGTTGGCGATGACCCTTTCTTTGTACCCATCAACAAAAAGACCCCAGTGGTTGCGCTTACGCGACGCGCTGATGAACAGGCGCCGGTATTTGCGGAGAACTGGCATACCGACTGGAGCTTCAAAAAATATCCGCCTATTGGTACTTGCTTATACAGTTTAGTAGTCCCCCCGGTGGGTGGTAACACTGGATTTGCCAACCAACAGATGGCGCTGGCACAGATGCCGGATGAGCTACGAAACAGACTCGAAGGCAAAGTTGCCCTGCACTCTGCTGCAGCGGCCTACGGCCCTCAAGGTACCTACGGGGAAAAAGACCAAGGCAATGATCGCAGCATGAAAATTCTCTTTTCAGAGCAGGCGAACAAATCTGAGCCGCACCCAATCGTGGTGAAACATCCGGAGTCAGGTAACGANACCCTATTCGGCACCGTTGGCTACATACACACCATCGTCGGTCTAGAGNAAGACCAAAGCCAACAACTCATCATGGATTTATACCATTGGCAGACCCGCGAAGAATTCCAGTACACCCATGTGTGGGAGCCTAATACGCTGGTGGTATGGGACAACCGGTCGGTCCTGCACCGAGCCTACGGCGGCTATGACGGCTATGCCAGAGAACTGCATCGACTGACCATTGCTGGNAGCGCAGCACTGTCGCTNTAAGTCGGCGCCGACCGCACAAACCATTATTGATCAATCCAAGAAAAGGGAACCACCATGAGCGAATTTGAAGACAAAGTAGTTGTCGTTACCGGCGCGGGCGGCGGTTTGGGCAAGGCCCATGCGCTGGAGTTCGCCAAACGCGGTGCCAAGGTGGTGGTCAACGACTTGGGCGGCAGCGGAGATGGCGTGGGCGCCAGCGATATGGCCGANGTGGTCGTGGAGGAAATACGTCAAGCCGGCGGCGTTGCTATTGCGAATAAGGCCTCGGTCTCCAGCCGCGAGGGTGCAAAATCAATTATTGATGACGCCATGGCAGAATTCGGCACGATCGACATTTTGATCAACAACGCAGGCATCTTGCGAGACAAGAGCTTTAAGAAAATGTCCCTCGATGACTGGGATCTGGTCATGGACGTGCACCTGAACGGCAGCGCCTATGTNACCCATGCNGCGTGGCCNATCATGTATGAGAAAAACTATGGCCGCATCGTCCTCACCAGTTCGACATCAGGCATTTACGGCAACTTCGGCCAAGCCAACTACGGCGCGGCCAAGATGGGCATGTTGGGGCTGATTAATGTGCTTGCCCTTGAGGGCGCCGCGAAAAACATTCGGGTCAATGGCCTTGCTCCCAGCGCCGCCACGCGCCTGATTGCGACCATTCCTGGCCGCGAAGATCTCGACCCTGAAAACCCAGATCCTGATGTGCACCCACGNCTGGTCACACCAGCTGTTCTGCTGATGGCAAGCGAAGATGCGCCCAACGGCAAANTCATTCAAGCAGGCGGCGGCCGTTTCTCAACCTGTGCAATCTTCAACAACGCCGACCTNGAGTTTGGTGTTGATGCTGAGTTCGAAGACTTGATGGCGCGCAAAGAAGATTTGCTGGATATGAACNAAGCTCTTGAAGGCTGGAACCGCACGAGGCGCTAGCCTGCGTTGCCGGTGGCATAAAAAAACCGGGTTCCCCCGGTTTTTTTTTCGCCANGACTACCTTCAGAAGCCCAGCAGCGATGCATAGCGGTCCCGATGCAGCGCCTGATTCCCGTACAGCGCCTCGAGAGCACGCGCGCGTTTGAGGTAGAACCCCGCGTCATAGTCGTCTGTCATACCGATCCCGCCATGTATTTGTATGAGCTGATTCGACATATCGAACAGAAACTCACCGGTCTTGGCTTTCGACAGAGCGCTCATGGCGGCTTGGTCGTCCGCATCATTGTCGATAGCGATCACCCCAGCTTCGGCACAGGAACGTGCCATTTCTTGAGCGGAATAGAGTTCCGCTGCGCGGTGGCCAAGTGCTTGGAATGAGCCAATGACTTTGCCGAACTGTTTACGGGTTTTCAGGTAGTCCAGCGTCATTTCGAAGCTGAAACAGCCAACCCCAAGCATCTCCATGGCGACCCCGGCGCAGGCGCGGTTTAGTAAATGCTCATGCAGTTCACCGCCGGGCAATGCGCCAAGATGCGACTCAGCAGGCAATGCAACATCGCTCAAGGTGACGCGCGCATAGTCGCGATTGTCGACGGTCGCCATGCCTGTTCGGCTGACGCCGGCCGTATTGGCAGGCACCAAAAATAGTTCAATGTCTGCGGCGTCGGTTTTCGCGGCAACAACAAACGTTGTAGCGCTCATGCCTTCGGGCACAAATGTTTTGGCACCACTAAGCACATAGCCACCATCGCCGGCACTCGCCGCACAGGCGATGGCGTCGCGCTGATGGCGGGGCTGCTCGTCTACGGCGAGCGTTAAAATTTCACTGCCATCGACAATGGCCGGCAACCACTGCTGTTTTTGTCCATCGCTACCGCCCAAGTTGATGGCACTAGCCCCAACATAGGCGGACGCAAATAGCGGCGATGCGCAAAGCTGGCGACCCAACTGCTCTAAGATGACCCCAAAGGTCAGGTAACCAAGGTCTGAACCGCCATAGGCATCCGGCACCAAGATGCCAGTCCAGCCCATATCTACCATCGCTGACCACGCCTTCGGATCAAAGCCGCCATCGCTATTACTATTGCGAAATTCACGGAACTTCTGCACGGGCAATTCGGCCTCGACCCATGAAGCGGCCTGATCTTTGAGGATCGACTGTTCTTCGGTTAATGCTGCCATTGCCTATCCTTTTTGCGTGGTCTCGGGCAAACCCAAAACGTTCTTGGAAATAATATTGTTTTGTACTTCGTACGAACCACCGTAAATCGACATCGCCTTACCCGAGAGCCATTCGCGCACGATGCCTAGCTCCTCTTCGGCAAAGTCTTCGCCACTCCAGCCAATGCCTTGGCTACCCATAATCTCCAGCGCCAATTCGGCTTTTTGCTGGGCAAATCGGGTGTTTGAATTTTTCAAAATGGAGGCGGCCGCACTGACCTCGACCCGCCCTGCGGCTTCGTCGGTGATACGCTGAGCTGTCAGCCTGTGTGCAGTTCCATCCATATAGTTACGCACCAGCCGCTGACGTAGGTCTTTGTCGACAAGTGCACCGCTGTCATCGGTACCCACAAAGCGCTGCGCTTTCACGTGCAGCGGTTCCGAGTCGAGCATGCTGACCCCACGGCCACCCGTTTGGCTCTGGCGTTCGTGCTGCAACAAACGCTTCACCACACTCCAGCCGTCATTGAGATTGCCGAGCAAATCGCCTTTCTCGGCGCGTGCATCGGTGAAGTAGGTTTCGCAAAAAGGCGATATGCCAGAAATAAGCCGAATAGGCCGAGTCTCAACGCCGTCTTGTTGCATGGGTAGCATGACAAAGCTGATGCCATCGCGCTTTCCAGCATCGGTGTCTGTACGTACCAAGGCACCGCACCACTGCGAGATGTGGGCGCCAGAGGTCCAAACCTTTTGCCCGTTCAAAGCAAAGTAATCACCCTTATCTTGTGCCTTGGTCGACAGCGAGGCCAAATCAGATCCCGCATTTGGTTCAGACAGCCCTAGGCACCAACGAATCTCGCCGCTGGCAATACCCTTTAAATGACGCGTCTTTTGTTCGGCGGTACCGTATTCCAGCAGGGTTGGGCCCACCATCGTAACGCCCATGCCGGTCATGTGTGGTATCGGGTTATACGCACCGGCGTTGTGGATTTCCTCACCAATAATGTCGGCTTGGGGATCAGTCAGGCCTGCGCCGCCATATTCCACTGGCCAAGTGGGTGCGCCCCAGCCCTTTTCTGCCAGTTTTTGACGCCACGCGTCTAAGCCAACCTTCACCTCTTCATCGGCCTTGGCGCCGCTTTCGCCACCGGCGATACCTGCGAGATCCACTCCCCGCAGACTCGCGGGGAAATTTTCAATGACCCATGCCTTAACGTCGCTACGAAAACTCTCCATCTCGTTCCCGTTTTGCATTATTGCTTTTCCTTCCTTAACTAAAATTCGTTACCTGCCGCGGGCTTTGGGCGATTTCTTACAGCCGCTCAATGATGATCGCTGGAGCCATACCGCCCGCCGCGCACATAGTGATCAGCGCGGTTGACTGCCCTCGTCGCTCGAGTTCGTCCAAGGCCGTACCGATCAGCATGGAACCTGTGGCACCGATGGGGTGCCCCAGGGCAATTGCGCCACCATTCACGTTGACCTTGGCATGGTCTACGTTGAGATCGCGCATAAACTTCATTGGCACGACTGCAAAGGCCTCGTTGACCTCAAACAAATCGATGTCATCCAGCGTCATACCTGCCTTGCTCAGCACCTTCTTGGCTGCATCGACTGGGGCATTCAAAATGTACTCAGGCGAATGTCCCATGTTGGCCATGGCGACGATGCGCGCGCGAGGCTTGAGATCATTGCGTTGAGCGTAATCTGGGGACGCCATTACCAGCGCTCCGGCGCCGTCGACAACACCCGAGGAACTTCCCGCGTGGTGACGATGATCTACTGCCAGCCCTGGCCAGCGCTCAGCCACCCATTCGCGGTAGGTTCGACCAGAATCGAAGAACTCCATATCCATGAGCCCTTCAAAGGCCGGCTGAAGCGTAGCGAGGGACTCGGCGGTTGTTTGTGGCCGCGGATATTCTTCTTGATCAAGTGCCAAGGTTCCGTCGGGATTGTGCACTGGCACTAAGGCCTTGCTAAAGGCACCCTCTGCTACGGCCTTGCCGGCACGCCGCTGACTCTCGAGTGAGAAGGCATCAAGCTCCGCACGACTGAAGTTTTCTTCAGTGGCGATAATGTCTGCGGCGATGCCCACGTTCAGCTGTGGGTATTGTCGACGCAGTTCTTCATTACCGGCGTCTAGCGAGGATGGCGGCGCCTCGCTGCGCGTATACGACATCATCTCGACGCCGCCAGCCACAATGAGATCTTCCATGCCGGACATGATATTCGCCGCAGCAAGATTCACTGACGTAATGCCGCCACCGCAAAAACGGTCCAGCGTCATACCCGATGCCTTGGTGGAAAAACCGGCGTCGAGTGCAGCCATGCGCCCAACGCAAGAACCTTGTTTTTGGAACTGTGTGCTGCATGACATGATCACGTCATCAATCTCATCGGTGTTGAGATTGTTACGATCCGCCAACGGCTTCAGTACCGACGAGAGAAGCTTCTGAGGATGCACCTCCCACAGCGCGCCCTTTCCCTGCTTGCCAATACCTCGGGGTGTGCGGGCCGCGTCAATAATCCATGCTTCGCTCATCTTTCACTCTCCTCGCATTTAAGAAGCAAGGATTCTGCGCGATCCCAGTCGGGGAGTCACCTGTTGAACCCTTGATAAAATTGAGTCAGGGGGCACCGGCCGCGACTATGCAGCCGCGTTGCCGAGCATCATCGCTCGTGCCCATGGAATACTTCAGCTAGGGTGGCTCAACGACAGGGGGATGGTTTCTTGACTGAGCTTCTATGGCACTTTCCAACCACAGCTGGTGCGCTGCTGTTCCTGCTCGGCTGCTGCGTCGGCAGCTTTATCAGCGTCATCGTCTATCGCCTGCCCCTGATGCGCGCTCACCAGGAACGAAACAGTCGCTTTAATTTGGCCTTGCCCTCGTCAAGCTGCCCACACTGCGGTAGCGCTATAAAGCCGCAGCACAATCTGCCCGTGGGGTCTTACCTATGGCTACGGGGACGCAGCGCTTGCTGCAGCGAACGCATCAGCAAGCGTTACTTGGTGACGGAAATCGCGACAGGATTGCTGGGTGTTTTAGTTTATCTATGGTTACTTAACCAACAACCCGACGCACACGAGTTGGCTGCAGGGCTACTACCCAGTTTATTGCTGGTCTGGTGGTTGGTGGCCATCACCGCAATGCTTTGGCATAGCAGTAAAGATACTCAAGCACTGTGGCAAAGCCTGCTTTGGCTCGGATTAATCGCGAATCTACAGCGCACCAGTCCGGCCCTGAATGAGGCGATCCTCGCCGTTTGCACTGTATATGTTTCGGCATTGCTGGCTACAACAATCCAGGCATTAATGCAGCGCAGGAACGGATCAAGTGCAGAGCAGGTCAGTTATCTCGCACTGGGTCCGTCATGGCACGGTCTGGCTGCTTTGGTTGCTTGGTTCTCTTGGCCCGGCGCGGAGGCATTGAGCTTGGGTGCTGCGGCGGGGGCAATTGTCGCCGCGTTCGAGTGTCGGTTTGCGCCCAAAATCGGCGGCGCAGAAGTCACCGGTGGTTGGAAGCCGAGGGCGGTTCAGCATGGCATTGCCTTTGCTTTCAGCGCCGCTTGGCTAAAAGCGTTTACTGCAGGGTAGAAAAATACCGGCGGCATCGCGATTAAGTTTCGCGGCGTTTGATCGCAGCCGCATAATTGAAATTTACTGCGTAGATACGCTCACCTTCAGGCCGACCGGCCGGTTGCGCAGTTGCTGTCCATCCAGTACGGAGCAACGGCCAGATAACCTCTCCTGCCCTTGGTTCTGATTGCGGACCACCAAGTAGGACAGGCGTTCGCGCTGGATGATCACCTCAAATTCCTGGTGAGGCTGGGCGCTATCGATGGCAAAAGTGATTCGCACTTCGTCCGGCGCAACCCGCAATTGTCGAGATACAACAGAAAGGATCCTGCCACCGAATCCGCCAACGAATTCTGCTTGAGCTGACGCAAAATCTATCCGGTACATATGCTGCAGGCGCTCGCCCTCGCTCTTTACCGCACAGACCAAATGCTCGGTATAACGTACTGGCTTCGATTCAGGCGGTTCGGGGTCAGCGCAGCCCACGGCGCAGACGCCAGCGAGCAGCCAGCTAAGGCGCCTTAGCAACCCGGCTTGTCGCTGCAGAATCCAGATTTTCACAAACCGAACCTGCCGTTCGTATGTTTTTGCATACCGCTTATTTGCATAGATTCGTTTTTATTAACCATTAGTTAAAACGTCGAGTGTCGCGGCTCGAAGTCGCATTTTATTGTTATTTTGCATCGAAAAAGCACCTACATTGGCAGTAAGCAAACCCTTGAGGTTCGAATCTTTGACCGCCCTACAAACGGCAAAAGCCGCAGAGATCGAGCGTTTGCCCAAATTGCCAACCAGATTCAAACGCTGGTCGACCACCCCAATTCGCGAGCGCGCTGGAGGATTTTGCACAGGCGGTCGTNGAAAATTTTGCAGCAACTGCAGTTTTCACTNAAGAAAATGGGCGTCATCTGAAGATNCGCGCAGGCGCGCCTGTAGCGGGAAGCGTTATCGGCTGCAGTAAGCGTATCTACGACCGCCGCAGCGATACGGNCAACATGGCCGGTCGCACGCTATCTACCGGCATCCCCGACCAAATTCAGGTCACCGAAGCCTTTCGCGATCCCCTCAGTGAGCCATGTAACCTAGATTTTCGCCACCAGCTTGAAATGAAGGGCGCTGGCACAGTAAGTACGTATGTTCTATCCGCCATGTCCAAGGAGGCCGTCTGANATAGCAGACCTTGCAAATGACTAATCGCTTATCTGTCCGCGAATCAAGTCCGCCATGCGCTCGGCTAGCATAATGGTCGGCGCGTTTAGGTTGCCATTGGTTATGTGTGGAAATACCGAGGCGTCTATAACCCTNAGCCCGGTAACGCCGTTAACCCGGCCTGCTGGGTCAACCACCGCTTCAGCATCGGACCCCATGCGACAGGTGCCACAGGGATGGTAAGCACTTTCGGCATGCGCCGCGACGAACGCATCGAGTTGTGCATCGCTGACTTGTTCTGCGCCAGGACTTAGCTCCCGTCCGCGCGAGTTCTTTAGCGCGGGCTGGGCAAAGATCTCTCTTGCCTGGCGAATAGCTGAACGAAACACCCGCCAATCATCCTCGTGGCTCATGTAGTTGAAAACGATTTTTGGCGCCTCATCCGGCCGCGGGCTGCATAGAGTTACCGCTCCCCGGCTCTTTGGCAACATAGGCCCAACGTGCACCTGGAAGCCATGTCCCCGAGCCTTTGCGGAACCGTCATAAGTCATCGCTGTGGGCAAGAAGTGAAATTGAATGTCTGGCTGGGCTTGGCTTGCATCACTTCGAATAAACCCGCCTACCTCAAAATGATTCGTAGCACCTAAGCCTGCTCGAGCGGCAAACCATTGCACGCCAATTTTGGCGCGGCCTAGAGGGCCTAGATGCTTATGCAGTGACACGGGTTTCGTGCAAGCTTGTTGGACGTATACCTCAAGATGATCCATCAAGTTTTGACCCACCTGTGAGCGGTCAACTAGGGGCTCAACACCGACCGAATGCAATTGTGCCGCCGGACCAATNCCCGACAACATGAGCAGTTGAGGGGAATTGATGGCGCCCGCACACAGCAGTATTTCTTTATTGGCGGTCAGACATTGGGCTTTGCCGTTTAGCAGCAGGTCTACCGCCACTGCCCGATTGTCCTGCAGTTTAATTCTCTGGACTTGCGCCTGTGTAAACACACGCAGATTTTTGCGCTGCATGACCGGCCGCAGGTATGACCGGGAGGTGGAGGAGCGTTGCCCCTGAGCAACAGTCATTGGCATTGGGCCAAAACCCTCTTGTTGGGCGCCGTTGAGGTCTGCGGTATAGGGGTGGCCGGCTTGCTGACAGGCGCGCAAAAACTCGCCGTACAGTGGGTTGATCATGGCACCCGTGGTCGTGCCGAGAGGACCGTCGCCGCCACGATAATTATCGATATCTCGCCCCTCGTCCGCACACTGGGCTTTCTTAAAATACGGCAGGACCGATTGATAATCCCACCCGGTGGCACCCATTTTTGACCAACGGTTAAAATCTGCCGCGTTACCGCGCACGTAGACCATGCCATTGATCGACGACGAGCCGCCAAGCACCCGTCCACGAGGACAAGCAAGCTGACGATTATTCATGGCTACTTCAGGTTCACTGGCATAGCACCANTCAAACTTCGGCTTTCCCATGGGCAAATAAAATGCCGAGGGCATAGCGAGCATCCAGCTGTTGTCGCGCCCGCCTGCTTCGATAAGCAAAACTGTNGTGTCGGAATCTTCGCTAAGGCGATTGGCAAGCACGCAACCTGCCGAGCCTGCACCAACGATGATGTAATCTGCGCTCTGCTCTGTTTCNGTCAGCATAGGCGCCCGCAGGAGCTAGCAGCGCTNGTANAAATNTGTGACTTGGGACTCAAGTGAGCCTTTGTACATCCACGTGCTGGACGTTGATTGAGCCGACTTCGTAGTCGATGAAATTCTTCACATAGGCGGCGCCCTGCTCTGCCGCCAGTGCGCCAATCGCTGTAGAAATTAGGGCTTCGAGCATACCGGCAGCATCAGCACCATGCTCTGGGGCCTGCTCGCTTAGCTTAGCAACAGTCTCCTTGGCTATCGTCCACTTCGACATTTTGCTCTCCTTTTCCTCGTCTGTCGCACCAACCGAATCGATTACGGGCCAACGCCGTGCCGTCCAGCCCTATTCGGCGGGCAGCGCATCGAGTTCAAACGCATCATGTAGAGCCCGCACGGCGAGTTCAACGTAGCGCTCTGCAATCACCACTGAAATTTTGATTTCTGAAGTAGAGATCATCTGAATATTGATGTTTTCACTGGCCAAACGATCAAAGACCTTGGTCGCAACCCCGGCATGGGAGCGCATGCCGACGCCCACAATGGAGACCTTGGCGATGGCGTTATCGCCGGTGACTTCGCGCGCGCCAATGTCTTGAGCAACCTTTTCAAGCAGCAGCAATGTCGCGCCATAGTCTTGCCGCTTAACGGTAAAGGTAAAGTCCGTCATCCCGTCCACGCCTGTGTTTTGGACGATCATATCGACTTCGATATTGCCGCCACCTATCGGCCCTAAAATTTTGGAGGCGATACCCGGAATGTCGGGCACGCCAGAGACCGTTACCTTGGCTTCATCAATCGCATGAGCGATTCCAGAAACTAATGCTTGTTCCATGTTGTCGTTCTCCAACGTAATTAGAGTGCCAGGACCATCAACAAAGGTAGACATGACACGCAGGGGCACTCTATAGCGCCCAGCAAATTCCACGGAGCGCGGATGTAACACCTTAGACCCGAGACTCGCCAGTTCGAGCATCTCTTCAAAGGTAATCTGCTTTAGCTGCCGAGCACCCTCCACAATACGCGGATCGGTGGTGTAGACACCTTCTACGTCTGTGCATATTTCACATTCGTCTGCCTGCAAGGCAGCCGCTAGAGCGACCGCCGATGTATCGGAGCCGCCTCGACCCAGAGTCGTGATCTCGCCATGCTCATTGACACCTTGGAAACCTGCGACCACTGGCACCACGCCGTTATCGAGTTCGGTTTGCAACTTCTGCGTTTCGATGTGCTCAATTCTTGCTCGGCCATGGACTGCATCGGTACGAAATGCGATTTGATCCGCCAAAAAAGATTTGGCTGCGATGCCACGTTGCATCAGGGCAATACTCAACAACGCAATGGTGACCTGCTCACCGGAGGCCGTTAACACATCCATCTCTCGACGACTGGCGTTCTCACCGCCTAGTTCTCGACCCATGGCGACCAACCGATTGGTTTCGCCAGACATGGCTGATACCACCACAGCAACGCGATGGCCCTTGGCTAAGTAACCGGCGATACGTTCGGCCACCTGGGCGATACGCTCAGT
>PBTJ01000042.1 GCA_002726925.1 Gammaproteobacteria bacterium
TCATTCGTCATTGCTATGGTGCTCGCCAGTTCGTAACAGACTGAGTGAAGGAGGACATAGCGATGATCACATACTAACTGCAGTACCAGATCGATCCCTACAAGCGCGAAGAATTCCGCGAGTACGCTGAAATGTGGCTACACCTAATACCCAAGTTTGGTGGTACGCGCCACGGTTCTTTTTTACCAAAAGAAAGTGCCAGTGACTTGGCGGTTGCACTGTTTTCCTTTGCAAGCCTTGCTGACTACGAAACATACCGACTGGAATCCCAGAATGATCCAGATTGTCAGGCAGCATACGCTTTCGCCGATGAAACACGCTGCATTATTCGATTGGATCGACAATTCCTTGAGCCCGTTGGGGCGCTCGAATGAATTTTCATTGACCAACGCCCCCTGCTAGCTATCGTTATTTAAGCGTATCTAATCAGGTTGGTGATATGCGCCAAGTTCGTGAACAGGCGGCCAACAGCCTGGCGCCGCGAAACTTGGCGATAAGATCGCAACGTTGTCTCCGCGAGTAAGTTTCTGGCGTTCTTTCATTAGGGAACTGTATCCAGAAACTCCATTGCAAACGTTGATCTGGCAGGCACTGCGAGCTATTTCTCAGCGGCTCGTGAGCTAGCCTGCCGAAAAACTCGGCCGCGCATTCAGCCCTACCTGCCATCGCTTGATGTTTGGCATCTCTGGCAACTCGACCACTTTTACCGAACGGGCAAAATCCAGCGCCACGCCCATGGTGATGTCCGCGATGCTGAACTGGTTTCCCGCCAAAAACTCGGTTTTTGCCAGTTGCTCATCGAACATAGCCAGTGCCTTAGGTGCCTTCTCCGCGCAGACAACCCCCCAAGCTTCGACGCAGGTTTCGCGGTCTTTAAAGAAGCCGGTGATGTTGCGGAAAGCGCCGGCTACTTCGAGTAAAAAATTCAGCTCGGCGCGTCTGTGCCACATTTCCACTTGGGCTTGGCTGAGCGGGGTATCGCCGAATAGCGAGGGCCCTTCACCCAGCGCATCCAAATAGCGCGTGATGGCGACGGATTCGCCAAGACACGTGCCGTCATCGAGTTCTAACATAGGCACTCGACCGCCCGGGTTCTTGGCCAAATAGTCTGCGCCGATGTTCTCGCCACCGCGAATGTCCACGGCTATCCGCTCCACCTCAATGCCTTTCTCTGCCAGTGCAATATGGACGCGTCGTGCATTCGGCGATGGTGCTTCGTATAGTTTCATGTGTTCTCTCTCTTACCGACTGTTTTATTTTTGGTGTCGTTTTAGTCGCCCCAGTATCAAGGTGCCGTTATCGCCGATTGAACTTATCCGCTGTTCCGACCATGCTCAAGAACAATCGCGGTATCATCTGGATTTGATGGGAGGAAATGGATATGGGTACACCAGCACGAGTTGTGGTCTTACCAGTAGATACGGCTGAGCTACGAGTAGAATCGCTGGAGTTGCCCGATCCCGGCCCGCACCAAGTCGTGGTCAAGCAATTCGCCTCGGGCATCTGCCATTCCCAGCTGCATCAGATGCATACGCCGCGCAGAAGGCCCGTCGTTCTTGGTCATGAATCCACCGGTGTGGTTCTGCAGGTGGGCAGCGAGGTGACTCACGTCGTTGCCGGCGATACGGTAATGGTGACTTGGGTGCCTCGACAGGCGACGTCTGCATCGATTCCACCCGAACCTGCAAGACTGGAGGTATCTGACGGCACGGCAGTATCGCAAAACGTCTTCACTTGGGCTGATCACACCATTGCCGATCAACAGTATGTGGTAAAAGTTGATCCGAACATTAAGACCGATGTCACGGCAATTATCGGCTGCGCGGTAATGACCGGAGCCGGTGCAGTGATCAATACGGCCAATGTTAAGCCGAACGAAAGTGTCGCCATTTTCGGTGTCGGCGGCGTTGGTTTATCCGCCGTAGTGGGCGCACGCATGGCGGGCGCGCACCCCATCATTGCCGTCGACCTCGATGACAATAAGCTAGCCTTTGCCAAGGGTTTCGGCGCGACCCATGTGGTGAACGCCAGCCAAGAAGATCCAGTGGCCGCCATTCATGCCCTCACCACCAAGAGTGACCGCTTTACCTTTTCCGGAGCGCCGGTTTCTGGCGCGGACTATGCCTTCGACTGCATCGGCATCAAAAAAACCATGGAGCAGATTTTACCGGCTTGCCGTAGCGGTCACTTCGGCGCGCAGGATGGCGGCAAGGCGGTACTCGTTGGTGTGCCGTCGACCAGCGCCGAGATCAACGCGACCGATTTACTGCTCAACGAGAAACACTTTATTGGCAGCATTGGTGGTTCTTGCTCACCAGATCGCGACTTTCCGCGTTTTTTGGCGTGGGAAGACAATGGCGACTTGGCGTTGGATAAGATGGTTACCGAGCGCTTCAGCATTGATCAAATCAATGAGGCGGCGGATGCGCTGGCCAATGGCAAGATTGCTGGACGCGCGATTCTGGAGTTCTAAAACAACGGTTCTATGCCGCTAAAGCTTTAGATAGGGTGCGTGCTATCACGATCATGAACGAAGCGGGGCAGAGTCTTCAGACAGTGCTTTGCAAAGCAGCGACAGAGCATGCCCGGTAAAACGCCACATATTGTCTTCGCGCTCACTGGATCCTGTGTTCAGCAGTGCTGAAACCGGATTCGGGCCCGCAATGCCAATGACACTAGAACCGGCTTCGCCATAGGCCACGCCTGTGGGCCCGGCGATGCCCAGCTCTGCAATTGCCCAAGTGGATGCGAACTGAGCTTGGGCTTTTTGCGCAAATGCCATGACCATGGCCTCACTCATGGGAGCCAACCCTTCTACGTCCTGCCCCTTGATACCCAGCAGTTTCTTTCTTGATTCGTAGGTGTAGAGCACGCTGCCGCCCTTATAGTAGGCCGACGCGCCGGGTACTGCGAGCAGGGCAGACGAGATCAGGCCGCCGGTGGAAGTCTCTGCTACCACAATGGTGTCGCCACGCCGTCGCAGTAGCTCGGCAACCTCCTCAGCCATAGGGGTTAGCGTCATCACGGCTTGACGGTCTCATCCTGCAGCGGGATGCCACCCATACCGATCACCATGTATAAGAAGTTACGTTGCTTGATGTCGGTGAGTTCCCGGCTAGACCACCAGCTGACATGGTCGCCTTGGCTCCTCGCATCAATATCGATTCCCCACATAGGGTCTACTTCATTGGGTACCAGGCTGTAGCGCATGTCGATAATGCGCGGTGAATTCTCCATCGGCGATAGATAGTCATGGGAAAACCAGCGAAATCGCTCGATGTCTTGCGCCTGCCTTGAGTCAGAGCGCAGGGCGGGGAAATCTCTTGCCACATCAAGCTTTTGTACCCGCGCCCCGGGATACCAAGTTGAATCGATACCGACTCGCACCGCATCCACATAGTACTTGCCATCAAATTCATAGATGGCCTTCCATACCAGTAAATTAGCGAAAGACGGCTTTACCGAGAGTCGCAGTGGCTCGTGCTCGCGAATGCTGGCAATTTGCTGTGCTGCCTGCATTGCCCGCTCGTGCTGCCACCAGCCCACGATAAAAAAGGTCAGCATCCAGGCGCAGGCGAGCCATGACAACCACAAACGCTTCGTTCGGGCAGCGGCGATAACAAAGACCAATAAGGGCACGGTAAAGAGCGGATCGACAATGGACATTGTGTCCCATGCCACACGCACATCTGAAAACGGCCAGAACAGTTGGGTGCCATATGACGTGCATGAGTCCAGCAGCCCGTGCGTGGCATAACCCATCAAACAAGCCAAGTACCCCTGACTCGTAGACAGGCCCTGCAGCATCTTTATACGGCTCGCGATGGCTTTCAGGACCAAGAAAACGAGGAAAGCACCGACAGGAATAAACACCAGTGAGTGGGTAAATTGACGATGGAATTCCAAAAAAAGCAGCGGGTCGGTGGACGATTGAAACAGCACATCGAGATCTGGCGCCACACCGCCCAGCGCACCATACCAAGCGACCGTCGCCAGCGTGGTTCGCTTTGCTGCGGTTTGAGCAAAGGCCGCACCGACAACCCCCTGACTGACTGGATCCATAGGAAACCCTTTTACATCACCGGCTTTACGCGGCGGCAGCACCTTAACCTCTTTGCGAGCCATGCAAAAGTCGAGTGCGATCTCAGCGGTTATGGCATGCTGTTTCCAAGGAGAGAGTTTATGAGTCATTACGATTTCATCATTGTCGGCGCCGGTTCCGCAGGTTGTGTACTCGCCAATCGGTTGAGCGTTAATCCCGATATTCGCGTGTGTTTGCTCGAGGCCGGCGGCAGTAACCGCTCTCCCCTACTCCATGTTCCTGCGGGCTGGGCCGCTACTTTCAATAATCCAAGCTTCGATTGGAGTTTTGAAACTGAGCCAGAGCCTGCATTAGACAGCCGCCGTATCTACTGGCCGCGGGGCAAGTCGCTCGGTGGCTCCAGTGCGATCAACGGCATGATCTATGTCCGCGGTGTGCCCTTGGATTTTGCAGCGTGGGAGCAAGCCGGGGCAACAGGTTGGTCATGGGAAGAGGTGCTGCCCTACTACAAAAAAGCCGAACGCCAACAGATCCACCACGACGATATGCACGGCACCGACGGGCCGCTGCATGTACAGGACGTGCGTGACAAGCGCCCCATGGATGAGGTGTTTATCGGTGCCATGAACGAGGCAGGCATTCCCAGCAACCCGGACTTCAACGGTGTCGATCAAACCGGCTGCGGCTACTACCAATTCACGCAAAACAACGGCCGACGTTGGAGTACTGCCAGCGGCTACCTAACCCCTGCTCGATCACGCACAAATCTCACCATACTTACCCACGCACACACCCAGCGCGTGCTGTTTGAAGGTAAACGGGCCTGCGGCGTTGAGATCAGCAGGCGCGGCAAGCAGGAAACCATTTACGGCCAGCACGTCATTCTCAGCAGCGGCGCCATTGCGTCCCCCCAGCTGCTAGAGGTCTCTGGTGTGGGTGATGCCCAGCGACTCGCTCAGTTAGGCATACACGTTGTGCATCACGCCCCCGACGTGGGCGAGCATCTGCAGGATCACCTTTTCTGCAAAGTAGTCTATGGCACCAAGCCCGAGCACTCGATCAATCGCGAGGTGCAAGGTCTGAACCTCATACCGGCGGCACTAAAGTGGTTTTTTTTGCGACAAGGTCCACTCACCACCGGTTCAGCCCCGGTCGGTGCGTTCTGCCATACCAAGGAGGGCCTTGAAGCCCCCGACGTGCAAATTCACTTTGCTTCTGGCGGCACGCTGTACAACAACGAAGGCAAAATACAGGCCATGGAGGAACCTGCGGTCACTGCCGTGGTGAATCAATCGCGGCCGGAATCCCGTGGTTCGATTCACATCAAAAGCGCAGACATCAACGAAGCCCCGAGCATCGTTGCGAACTATCTGAGCTCACCGCTCGATCAAGACACCCTGCTCAAGGGCATGCGCATACTGCTTAACATCTTTGCACAATCCGGCATGCGGCCCTACTTGAACGATCGTCTCTCGCCGGGCACCGACGTGGATGTGAGCAGCGACGAGGATTTGATGGCCTATATCCGCCGAGAAGCCACCACGGTCTACCATCCCACCAGCACCTGCAGCATTGGCAAGGTGGTCGACGAGAATCTACGGGTCATAGGCCTCGAAGGGCTGTCTGTAATCGACGCTTCGGTCATGCCTTACGTCGTGAGCGGCAATACCAACGCGGCCACCATCATGCTAGCAGAAAAGGGAGCCGATCAATTGTTAGCAGCCAGGGGCTAGAGAGCACCACCATGCTGACTCTCTTCAAAGCCCGCTCGGTCATCACCATGAATCCGTCCATGCCTCGCGCCTCCGCAGTGCTCGTGCGCGACGGCACAATTGTCGAAGTAGGCGAGCCCGAGCACATGCAGCCTTGGCTCGAGGGCCAGCAATACGCGGTTGACGAGCAATTTGCCAACGATGTGATTTGTCCAGGCTTTATTGACCCGCACCTGCATCCGAGTATGGCAGCGGTGTTGCTGCCCATGGAGTTCATTACCGCCATGCGCTGGAAACTGCCCTGGGGCGAGGTTGAGCCGGTCACGGATCCCGCGACGTTTGATGCACGTATGCAAGAACTGCATGACAGCAAGCCAACAGACGAGCCACTGTTTATCTGGGGTTATCACCAGCTCTGGCATGGCGACATGGGCAAGGCACGCATCCAGCAGATCAGTGAACAACGACCGATCATCGTTTGGCACCGCTCCTTTCATGAGCTCTACATGAACGATGCTGCGATGAATATGGCCGGTATCGATCCGGCGCAGATCAAGCCCAATATGCAGATCGATATCGAACAAGGGCACTTTTTTGAGGTTGGGCTCGGGTTCGCCATCAACCGTCTGAACCCATGGATATTGGCGCCAGACAGATACGCTGAAGGGCTAAAACGCCTCAAACAAGTCGTCCATCATGGCGGCCACACCAGCATTGGCGACCTCGCTACCGGCATGTTTAACCTTGATGCCGAAGCCAGGGCGCTGACCGAGCAATTGGAGGGTGACGACGTACCCTTTCGAACCCGCCTCGTCGTGCACGGCACTCGGCTGACCCAAGGCGGCCGTCAGCCCGAAGAAGGCCCGGCCATGGCAGAGGAACTGCTCAAGCACAACAGCCACCGCCTCAGCTTTGGCCGACACATCAAATTATTTAGCGACGGAGCTTTTTTTAGCCAGCTTGCTCAGATGCAAGAGCCAGGCTACATCGACGGCCACCACGGTGAATGGCTCGCTGCACCAGAAGAACTGGAGCGACACATTCGCGCCTACTGGCATGAGGGCTATCAGATTCATGTGCATGTCACCGGCGATCTTGGGCTGGAGCTAACGCTGGATATTCTGCAAAAAATGCAGGATGAAAAGCCGCGCTTTAATCACGGTTTCACCTTTGAGCATTTTGGCTTCAGCACCCCGGAACAGATTCGGCGCATCAAGGCGTTGGGGGCGCAAGTATCCGCCAACGTCTATTACCTGCATGAGCTTTCTGACAGTTATGCCCAATCGGGCATCGGTTACGAGCGCGCGAGCCAAATGTCTCGCATCGGTAGCTGCTTCGCCGCAGGGATCAACACCACGGTACATTCAGACTTCACCATGGCGCCTGCCGAGCCGTTGAACAGCATGTGGGTGGCGGTGAACCGCATCAATCATGCAGGCGAAGTGATGGCAGCCCCAGAGAAGCTCAGCCAACAACAGGCTCTAGAGGCCATTACCATCAACGCGGCACACGCCATAGGCATGGCGGACATCACCGGTAGTTTACGGGCAGGTAAACGCGCTGACTTCACGGTGCTAAACGACGACCCGCTGACCTGNGACCCCATTGCGCTGCGCGACATGGGCATCGCCGCAACGGTGTTCGAAGGCAAGGTATTTCCCATCCTGTGAGTGAGCATGTCGCCCGCAACGAAAANGTACCTATCACGCTGATCAGCGGCTATTTGGGTGCGGGCAAAACCACACTCATCAACAAACTTTTGTCCCACCCCGCACTGCCACAAGATACTGCCGTACTGGTTAACGANTTCGGCGACATCAACATCGATGAATCGCTGATCCGTAGCGCATCTGCTGACGGCACAGTGATCGGCCTATCGAATGGCTGCATCTGCTGCAGTATTAGCGACGACCTAAGCAAGGCACTGGACGAGTTGCACAAACTGGCGGTTCAGCGCGTCATCTTGGAGACCAGTGGTGTTGCCGAGCCCGCACGAGTTTGGCGACACTGCCACTACCCAGGCTTCGCGCCCAAGGCCGCCGTNGTGCTAGTAGACGCGTCAAGTTATGCGGCGCGCTCGCAGGACAAATACGTGGGTAACTTGGTGCGCGCTCAGATAGCGCAAGCCCATCTGCACGTCCTCAGCAAAACCGACCTCAACCCCAACTTTGAGTTGCATCACCTAACCCCTCAGTTAAGCAGCCAAGACCCAGATCTTATTGAAACCGTNCTGCGGTGGCAGCACGCAGATAACACCACCGTTAACGATGTATTTTTGTCGCCACAACCGAGCTTTCGCGCTCATACGTGGTATCAAGAGGACACCATCACCCGGAAGTCTCTGGAGACATTTCTTGATGAGTTGGATGAATCGGTGCAGCGNGTGAAAGGTTGGGTGGGCACTTTTGAGGGCATCTACCAAGTCAACCAAGTTGGCTCGAGAACCACGATTACTAAACTGACAGAAAATCAGCAATCACCTGCCCTGCTTGGCTTNGTGATCATCACCTATGGCGAAACAGGCTCGGCTTCGGAATCAAATGAACACGCCGGTGGCTTCGCGCCGGACCAAATCACCATGGCCTTGTCTTCATAAACCTCGCAAGGTTCATAAGGATCAAATACTCGCGTCTGGCCCAACATAGGCATGCCGATATAACCCCGAATATTCAGCTGCCCGTCCACAATCGACANCCTTGATTTATACCAAGTCCCGCTACGAGGGTCGTAAATCCGCCCTTGCCAACGCTTGCCGCTTCTCCGCAGATCATCGCCAACTTCTAGCCCAAGCAGAGACCGGTTGCGCAAGTTTGGATCGGAGTTTTCTAGGTCAGTCAACGGCTCTTCTAGGNTCCAGCTGACCTGTTCTCCCTTGACCAAGGAAGGGTTCAAAATACCCGCAGCGAATACGCGCGCTTCGCCCTGCTCGACGGCGATAAACAGCAGCGAATCCCAAGACTGCCACCAGCCCTCGATGTCGCTGGCCAGAGATTGAACCGGCAAGAGGGCGATAGACAGCGCAAACAGCGCCGCCTGACAGCAACGGCAACGCTGATTCACAAGCGCAGTTCCGGATAGATCATCGGCGAAGTTGCCTGTTCAAAGGCGGAGCCCAAATAGATCAACGTTTCTTCGTCCATCTTGCGGCCAATCAACTGAAACGAACCGGGCAACTCGTTGGCGAGGGGTGCCATGGGTAGCGTCAGCGTGGGATGACCGGAGTAATCAAAGGGTGCGGTGAAGAGCAAAAAGTCTGCCTGACCCTCTTCCGCGGGAGCGCCGTCGTCCATCAGCGCCGTGGATGGCGTCGACATGGGCATGCAAGGCGAGATGATCGCATCGACATTCTCAAGGACCTGATCTAGCTGGATGCCGAAACTGTCACGCAACGCTTGCAGTGCATCGTAATCTTTTGGATCTGTGCGCAGGCCCAGTTCAATCAACCCGCGCAACACGGGTCCATACTGCTCTCGCTTGGCCGGGAAAAAATCAGCGTGAGCATGAGCACATTCCACCCCGCAGGTAATGCCCCAGGCCTCGGCTAACGTCTTAGCGCTCGATGGCACCTCAACTTCGATCACCTGAGCGCCTAAATCTGCAAGCTGACGGAGTGCTCGACGAGTGACGTCGGCAACCGCCGGTTCAACGCCATCGCTGACATAGGATGCATCGACACCAATACGTTTACCGGCCAAGGGCATGTCGCCAGCATCGGCGCTGCACAGAGACTGAAGATAATTCGGTACTGGCGTATCGATAGAATTCGCATCTTGAGAATCGTATCCCGCCATAACACAGAGCAGACGGGCCGCATCTTCAACGCAGCGTGTCATGGGGCCTAGGTGATCTAAACTGTTGGCGAGGGGGAAAGCGCCATGCAGGCTCACCCGACCATAGGTGGGCTTTAAACCCACCAAGCCACAGCTCGCTGATGGAAAGCGAATGCTGCCGCCGGTATCTGACCCAATGGCTGCAAAGGCAACCCCCGCGGCGACGGCCACGCCAGAGCCAGAAGAAGAAACCCCAGTCCATGCTTCGCGCTGCCAGGGGTTTAGCGGCGCCACCACATCAGGATGATGGGCTCCGAAAGCTCCCTCGGTCAGCTGAGTTTTGCCTATCAGGACTGCGCCGGCTTCGCGCAGACGATTTACCACGGTTGCCGAATAAGTCGGACAAAAATTTTGCATCACCATGGTACCCGATGCGGTGGGCAGACCCTCGGTATATAGCAAGTCCTTAATGCCAATGGGCACGCCGTGCAGCAGCCCTAGGGGTTTACCATCCGCTTGTCTTTGATCCAAGGCTCGCGCAGCGGCCAGCGCATCATCGGCCAGCAAACGCACGAAGCAGCGGGTGTCACGTTCCAGGGCCTGAGCGCGATCAAGCATCTCTTGAGTAAGCTGTAGGGCACTGGCTTGACCGCTCTTCAAACGCTGACACGCTTGAGAAAGGCTCAGCCACTGCCAGTTCAATTCCGCCATGCTTGCTCCCTAAACGCCTACGCCGCCTTGGAGAGATCCCCGGCTACTGCCCGGGCTGCCTCCGCCGCATGAATGGATCGCCACAAAGATATCGTCAGAACCACGGTCACCATAAATAAGGGCACCGAAGCCAGGGTCACCGCAGATTGCAGTGGTTTTAGCCCGCCCATATAGACCAAGGTGATTGGCAGCAAACCCAGCAAAAAAGCCCAAAAGACGCGGTGCCCTCGATGAGGGTGATCTTCTGGAGCCAGCGACCGAGTAGCTGAGGCCGCCAATGTGTAGGAGGCCGAGTCGTAACTCGTAGCCGCGAAAATGATGCAAACAAGGGTAAAGATCAGAATCGCCAAACTCGACATGGGCAGCGTGCCCAACACACCCACAATGGCAGCAGGGGCACCTACGGAGTTAAGCGTTTCAATCACCGGGAAGAGCTGATTCAGCTCTAAGTACAGTGCATAGTTACCCAAGATGGCGAAAAAAACCGTGCAGCCCAGCGTGCCGTAACCAATGCCGCCGAGAATCAGCTCGCGCAGCGTGCGACCGCGGGAGATTTTGGTGATGAACACTCCCATGTACGGCCCCAGCGCGAGCCACCAAGCCCAATAAAAAACCGTCCAGGCCTCTACAAAGGTCGTCGTACCTGCAGCGTCGGTATAGGTGCTCATACGAATAAAGTTCTGCAGCATGTGACCAACGCTCTCAAAACCCAGCTCGACGATAAAGAGCGTGGGCCCTGCGATCAAGATCAGCGTCAGCAGCAGCATGGCGAGCAGCACGTTAAGGTCGCTCAGGCGCTTGATGCCTTTCTCTAGACCCATCCAGACGCTGCCTGCAAAGATGCAGGTCACCACGACAATGACCACAACATCCAAGGTAAAGCCAAGGGAGGCGCGATCGACACCCAGCAGATGCGCAACGCAGGCGCCAATCAACGGCACGGCAAGCCCGATACCAATGCTGCAAGCACCGACCAAACCGACCACAAACAGCAAATCAATAGCGCGCCCTAGGGCGCCTTGAGCATGTCGGCCAATTACCGGCTCACAGGCATCGCTTAATCGCAACGACTTAGCGCCGCGCACGTAGTAGCTGTAGGCGATAGCCACACCTGGAAGTACATAGAGTGACCAGCCCATTAGACCCCAATGAAAAATCGGATAGCTCACCGACCACAGCATGGCCTCCGGGGTTTGGGGAGTAACGCCGTAGGGTGGCGCCTGAAAATAGTAAGCCCATTCCACGACACCCCAGTACAAAACACTGGTACCGATGCCACCGCAGAACAACATGGCCGCCCAACTTAGGGTGGAGAATTCAGGTTCACTGTTGCCCAGGCGGATATCACCATGTCGGCTAAAGGCGAGGTAGAGCAAGAAGGCAAAGGTAAGTGACGCACCGGCAACGTAGAAAACGCCAAACTGCTGAGTCAAAAAGTCAAAAGCCCTGCCAAGAATAACGCCCCCCTTTTCAGGAAATAGCGCCAGCGGCAGGCATAGCGAAATGATCCCCGCCACGCTGCCAAAAAAAATCAACCGATCCAAATCCTGAGTAAAACCCTTGTCGGAAGACTGCATATTGCTCCGTTATTGACGCCCTCTCCGACTACCCTAGAGGACCGCGAAACAAATGCAAGGCAGGCACCCGCCACGCGGACTCGTGTCTAAACGTGGAGGGCGAAGGCAAGGCGTTGGTCATTTCATCGGTAGGTAGGCTATATTTTCGCCCCCACCGACTGCGCGAGTTACCAATTTGAATCTTTCAGGCGACGCACTCACGCTAACCCGAACCGGTCACCGAATTTTTTGCCGACAGTGGCGGTGCAGTGATCCTGCCAGCGCGCGTGCCAATATTCTCATTGCCCATGGCATGGGCGAACACAGCGAGCGTTATGGTGAGCTGGCCAACGCGCTAACCGAAGCTCAATTCAACGTTTATGCCCCAGACTTGCGCGGTCATGGACGCAGCCTGCCGGCGCTGATCGAACTCGGCGACATGGGCTACAACGGCTGGCATGCCACACTAGAGGACCTAGCGTTTGTCGAACACTGGATGACCGAGCAATACAACCGACCGGCAATACTGTTCGGCCATAGCATGGGCGCCATGCTGGCTCAGGAGTACATCTACACCCTGGGACAGCGCCTACAGGCGCTGGTGCTGAGCGGATCCACCGGGGCTTTCCCTAGGGTGCCTGCGCTTTTGCTTGCAAACCTGGCGCGCTTTGACAGCTGGCGGCTGACGCCGGCTACGCCGAGTCCGCTGCTCAGCGACAGCGTGCTGAGCCTGAACAATCGGCCCTTCGAGCGACAAGGTGACGGTGATGGCGGTTTAGCCTGGCTCAGTCGGGACAAAGAACGCGTCGCGGCTTATCGCGCAGACCCGCTTTGTGGCGCCGGACTCAGCGCTGACGGGCTCGCCGCAATGTTTGCCTCACAAGCTCAGTCTACGCGAACCCGAAATATCCAACGTATTGGCAAGCATGTTCCCATCTACTTGTTCGCCGGTCGTGATGACCCGCTAAACAAGCAAGGTAAAAGGCTGCTGACCCTGCAGAAGCGTTATGCGGCGGCGGGGTTACGGGCTGACCTCAAGCTCTATGCAGATGGTCGGCATGAAATGCTTAACGAGCTAAATCGCACTGAAGTGATCGACGATCTACTGCAGTGGTTAACTGGGGTAACCCATGACTGAACCCTTACCCGCGCCGCTATGGAGCGATGCAACTGATCTATGCCGTGACCTGCAGCAGGGCACTGTTACTGCAACGGCCGTAATGGACAATGTGTACGCGCGCATCGCGGCGCTAAACCCCGCCCTAAACGCGCTGGTCAGTTTGATTCCCAAGGAACAAGCCATGACCTTGGCGGCAGCCGCCGATGCCGTGCCCATTGCCCAGCGCGGACCGCTGCATGGCATACCCATGGCACCCAAGGATGCCGTCGCGGTAAGGGGCTTTAGCACCAGTTGGGGGTATGCGAGTTTTGCGGAAGCCATTGAAGAGCAGGACGACGAACTTGCACGGCGGCTGCGCGAGGCAGGTGCCATTTTTATCGGGCATTCCAATATGCCGGAGTTTGGCCTTGGGTCGCATACCTTCAACCGGCTTTATGGCCACACCTACAACCCATACAACCTAAGCAAAACACCCGGGGGCAGCAGTGGCGGAGCCGCTGTTGCGCTCGCCGCAGATTTGTTGCCCCTTGCGGACGGCAGTGATCTTGGTGGTTCGTTGCGCAACCCAGCAAGCTTTTGCAATGTTGTGGGCTTCCGTCCATCAATAGGGCGTATGCCTTTCAACCGCGGCTTTAGCTGGTACGGACGCATGGTGACCACCGGCCCGATGGCAAAGAATGTACGTGACACCATTTTGCTGTTCTCGGTGATGGCAGGACCACATGCCAGTGATCCTCTAACTTTGGAAGATCCGGGCACTACGTTTCTGGATGCGCTTGAGCCCATGGGCAAGACCGAGGTGCAACAACTGCGCGTTGGCGTCAGCCAAGATCTAGGCGGCCTGCCCATCGACGCTGAAGTAGCTGAAACCATCACTGTAGCCGCCGAGGTAATGCGGCGTTTGGGCGCGGAAGTCGTCGAGAGTGCACCTGATCTTAAGGATGCGATGGATGTCTTTCAGGTGCAGCGAGCAGCAGGCCTGCGCTTGTTGAGCCGAAGATTGGAGACCATAGATCCGGGCTGGCGAGACACCATCAAGGAAACAGCGCGATGGAATATCGAAAAAGGACTGACGCTGACGGCGGATGAGCTTTTAACCGCGGAGCTCAAACGCAGCGCACTTTACGCACGCGTCGCCGAATACTTTGAACACTTCGATGCGCTGATCATTCCTTCTGCACAAGTCCCGCCTTTCGACGCCACCGTAGATTGGGTGAGCGAAATTAACGGTGTTGCCATGCAAACCTACATCGATTGGATGGCGGTATGCTGCATGATCTCGGCGACAGGGCTGCCCAGTATTTCCGTGCCCGGCGGCTTTACCCGCGACGGCCTACCCATAGGCGTGCAGCTGGTGGGCAAACCGCGAGGCGATTTGGCACTGCTACGCATCGCAGCGCTATTCGAAGCGGCGACAAAACATGGCGAGCGCAAACCCGACCTCACGCAAATTGTAGGTCACCCACGTGTCTGAACATCGTTTGATGCTAATCATGGCGCATCCGGATGATGCGGAATTTGCCGCCGGTGGACTGATGAGTTTTTGGCATCAAGCAGGCTATGCGCTCAAGATCCTCTGCCTTACCAACGGCAATGCCGGCCACCATGAGTTGGATCGAGCAACATTGGCAGCGCGCCGCTATGAGGAGGCTAGGCAAGCGGCAGCTTTGGTCAACGCTGAAATTGAAATCTGGCCCCAAGATGACGGTCGCCTGGTGCCATCGGTTGAGCTGCGCGAGCAGTTAATTGCAGCCATAAGAGTCTATGCACCCAGCGTGATCGTTACCCATCGCACGGCAGACTATCACCCGGATCATCGCGCTACGGCCCAGCTGGTGAAAGACAGCGCCTACCTGCTGCAGGTGCCCGCGATTGCGCCAGAGCAGCAGCCGCTCATGAGCCTGCCGAGTATTTTGCTTACCTTTGACCGTTTCGACGAACCGCGGCCCTTTCGCCTGGACTGGGTTATTGATACCGAAGCGGTGCAGACGCAGATTATCGACCTATTGGCCTGCCACGCGAGCCAAGTGTTNGANTGGTTGCCCTCNCTCAGTGCCGACGCCGACACCNGNAGACCATTCGATAAAGCNTGGCTGACGGAGTTNTATCAACGCAAACCCGCAGCCGTTGCCAAGCAAGNGCGCTCCGCGAACCCGANTGGGTCGTCGCTGCGCTTTGCCGAAGCCTTCGAGGTGTCGGACTATGGCGGCCCGTTTGATCGCAGTCACTTTGATTTTTTGCCGAACCGTTAACAAAGCTGCTGGGCCCTTGCGCATCGCCTCAACGACCGTGAGACTTCTGCCACTGCGCTCACAGCATGCAAGAGTAAACCTATGAATGAACCCCAAGATCCCGCCCCATCTGGCGCCCCCAAAGAAGATTTGCCGCGCCTTTATTCGCTGAACAGCATTGGCTTTTCGACATTCTTTGGCTCGATGCTGGCGGGATTTTTCCTACTCGCTGCGAACTACCATGCGTTGGGGATGAAGAAGCCCGCCGCTGCAGTCATCGTCGCGGGTTTGGTGGCGTTCTGTCTGTACTTTGTCGCCATTATGGCCTGGTTGGGGCCGGGCAGCCTGAACCCTGCGGTCAGTCAGTCCGATGTGGTAGACATCAACATGACCGAGGCGATTCTCTCCAATGTAGGCCAGGTGCTGTTTCTGCTGCTGATTACACAGCTGTTGCAGGGCACCATGCTGTCCACCTTCAAGGAAGAACTGCAGGGCCGTTATCATTCGGTGACGCGCAGTATTTTGATCGGCCTTGCCGCTTATGTGGGTCTGGCGAGCATCTGCATGCTGATTTTGTCCGTATTCGGCCTAATGCCCACGGGCACTCCCGAAAGCTTCTCTGCCTGAGGAGGAGCCTGCAGCACTGCCCTGCCTTAGCTGCGCTTCTTCCAAATACCTGAAAACTCTTCAGTAGAGTTCACGCGCGGATAGTCTGAGTCAGGTACCGGCTTTTGCAGAAACTCGCACAGCGGCTTCCAGCCATCGCCTGGCCGATACACTAAGAGCTGCTCCGCGGGCACTGTATCGATCACTTCTTGATTGTGGCGCTCAAAGCAGTCGATGACATGGCTTTTGTCGTCCATACGACCACCAAAGACACCGTCCCAAATAACTTCGTGACCCATCATTGCGCGGTCGATCATTCCTTGATCGCCGCGACGTTTGCCCTCCGGCAGTGCGGTAGCTGACAGCCTCCAGATCGTATTCATGACGCTGGTATACCATTGCTCAGAATCGCGCAGGGTGAGAATCACCTTGGCGTCCGGATACACCAAGCGCAGCTCTCGCCAAAAACTCGCACTGGGCCAATCGACAGTAGCGCGGTAGCCCTGATACAGGGCATGCCAATCGACATTCTCAAGTCTCGCCGCTCGGCGCCACAGATCCACATGGTGTTCGTTCAGCATGACTTCCATCATGTGGTAACACTTATCGAAACCCAGCGTTTCCAGCGCAAATTTTAGCGACAGGGTCCCGGTGCGACCGAACCCGGCGCCAATGACATCAATCGCCATATCGTGCCTTCCTAGATTCTGTAAACCTTCTTTGCGGTGTCGTGAAAAAGCGCGTCTTGTTCGCCAACCGTTAAGTCCGAAGCCAACTTCTTAAACGCATTCCACAACACATGGTAAGAGCAACTTTGCTTATCAACAGGAAAATTGCTCTCGAACATGCAACGCTCTGCACCAAAGTATTTTATCGCCCACAAATGATAGGGGCCCGTTGTTGCCACCAACTCATCAGAGGTGGCCGGCGTACTGCGACGGTGCCAACCAAACCCATTGATAGGCATCGCTATGCCACCCAGCTTTGCATAAACGTTAGGACAAGCAGCCAGCGCCTTAAAATCTGTCTGCCATTGAGCATAGACCGCCTGCTGTTGCCCGACATACGGACCAATGCCCAAGGGACCACAGAAATGGTCCGCAACGATCGTAAGCGATGGGAAGTCTTGGGCAAGCTCTACTAGCTCAGGGATCTGTAGGTGATAGAGCCATGCATCGAAGCTCAGGTTCCTTTTCTCTAGCTCCGCGACTCCTTGACGAAAAGTGTCATCTCCCAACAAGTGCCTGGGTGGGTTGGTATGAGAATTACGCACGGCGTCACTAGCATCCCAACCTGCTGCGTGGCGTATGCCGCGAAACCTTC
This sequence comes from Gammaproteobacteria bacterium, assembly GCA_002726925.1. Taxonomy (GTDB): domain Bacteria; phylum Pseudomonadota; class Gammaproteobacteria; order Pseudomonadales; family Azotimanducaceae; genus UBA4421. The sequence continues at coordinate 17,072 of PBTJ01000042.1, forward strand.
GCGATAGCGCCATATGCGCATCGAGTATGGGGCCAACATCGACGCCTAGCGACAAGTCGGCAAATCCAACAATCCCCGCGCAGGCACGAGCCGGCCCGTATTGCCCAGAGGCCGACATGGCGGCGATGCCGTTCACAAATTCTGTTTCCCCAATGGGCGCTTCAGCGACCGGGCCCTCGGCGCGGTACATGGCGCCGCATTCCATAAAAACTGTGCTGACCACGTGGTGGCCGTCACCGGTGTCGGCCAGCAGCTCGGGTAACAGGTAGGGATTATCCTCATGATCCCAAAGGTGATGATGTGGATCGCATATTGGGCGGTCTGCCTCAATGATCGGCTCGCGCACTTGCCCAAGCCA
>PBTJ01000043.1 GCA_002726925.1 Gammaproteobacteria bacterium
GCTCACTCTGAACATTGCTCAGGCGCCGGCTGACTTACCCAACGCGCAGCAGCAGCAGCCTTTTCATATGCCCCTCGCCATGGGTTTTTTGGCGCCGGACGGTGTCAGCCTTACACTGTCTGCCGCGGACATCGAAAGTGCCGCCTCTACTTCGCTTCGTGACGATGGTCAAACCCTGCTGCTGGGGGCGAAAGAGAGCACGACCGAGTTAACGATTAGCAATCTGCAGGCCAAACCAGTGGTCAGCTTTCTGCGTGGCTTTTCTGCACCGGTCAAGGTCAGTCACGAGCGCAACGATGAAGAATTGGCGTTCTTGGTCCAGCACGACACCGATGGGTTTGTCCGTTGGGATGCCATGCAGACCCTGTGGATGTCCCACTTGGATGCGAGCGCGGCGACGACGGTTGATCCTGTGACGGTGCTAGGAGAACTGGCAAAGGGCGCCTTAGAGCTGGCCACCCCTGAGCAGCAGCTTTTAGCTGCGACCATGCTCACCGTTCCTAACGAAAACTATCTGTTTGAACAGTTGCGTGGTTTCGACGTGGACGCTTTATTGAATGCACGCGATGGGGCGGTCAATGAAGCCGCAAACTCCCATGCCGATACCTGGGTTGCATTGGTAGAGCAGCATGCTGCAAGCGTGCCTTATAAGGCCGACGCCGAAGGCATGGCGCGACGTGCCTTGGGTAATGTCGCCTTTTCTTATTTGGCGAGAACCCTGGAAGGGGTGGCGCTTGAGGAACTGCTGCAAGCTCGATACGCGAAGGCGGACAATTTGACCGATCGTCGCACGGTGCTAGGCATTGCCTGTCGTCATGAAGGTGTTAGTAACGCCTATCGGCATAGTTTGCTGCAGGATTTTTATACGGCTTGGAAGGACTATGCCTTGGTGATCGATCTTTGGTTTAACCTGCAGGCGCAAAGCCCATTGATCAACATTGATGGACTCAGAGCGTTAGAGGCGCATCCAGACTTCGACATGAAAAACCCCAATCGGGTGCGCTCGGTCTATGCCGCGTTCGGCATGCTGAATAATCGTAGGTTTCATGCATTAGACGGATCGGGTTACACGTTTCTCGGTGAGGCCATCATGAAACTCGATGCCCTCAATCCGCAGGTGGCGGCGCGGATGACGACCCCGTTGACTCGAATGGGCCGCTATGACAAGGCGCGTCAGCAATTGATGCGCAAGGAGTTAAATACCCTATCTGAGAGCGCAACACTGTCGCGGGATCTGTACGAAATCGTCATCAAAAGTTTGGCCTAAACGGTAGGCCGGGCGCTTCCGAACGCAGATCTAGTCCGAGTACAATGGCGGTAGCAGCGGTGCATTTGTTTTTGGCGGGTGTTTCTGCGTTTGAGAAAAGCGCTTCAATGCTTCAACCATGTTCCTTCGCTGATCGTCGTTGAAGTTTCCATTGCCGTAACAGGTAGCGTCCAACGCCTCAATGAGATCATGAGCTACCGCGCTGGTATGGCGAAAAGCCTGCAGCGCTGGGCGATTAGGCAGTGCTGTCATAGCACACAGATATAGGCCCAATTGTTGGCGCAGGAGGCTCGGTGGCGCGTTCTTTGCCGCTGCCGTCAACGCTTTTAAGGTTGGCGCCTGTTGGCTGATGCTCTCGCCAGCTTGCGCAGTCACTGGCGATGGTCTATCTGGCCTTTGATTTCGCCCCGATCGCCGAACCCACAGAGTGGCCATAGCTGCCAGCATGACGAACGCGATAAGTCCTCGCCAAAGCGTAAGGCCGTTGTTGTTGGTTCTGATGGTACCGCCGAGCTGCGCTTCTGCGTCTGGTCTGATGCTCTGCGCCGCTGGCGTGCTCGGATTTATGGCGGTGATGGCATCGCCAACGACGATCAGCGCTCGATCATCCAGCGACGTCGTCATCAGTGATTCGGTATCGGTATTCCACCAAGTAATGTCTGTTCCCGGCAGGCCAAGCGCGCCGGGCACGATTGGCACAATATCGAGTGTTTCGACACGCGATCCCACCAAATGATCGCCAATGGCGTTATCGCTGATTTGTGTGGGTTGCGAATAGGTTTTGAATTCACTTTCAGGCAAGGACAATTTCAAAGGCGGCAGGCTGGCGCCTGAGTTGCCAGTGACGCGAATGTTGACATTGCGTTGTAACGTATCGCCCACGCCGAAGTCTTTGATAAGCGAGGGTTCGAATCGCTGGGTGGCTGTTAGGGCTACGGCCGGCAACCAGGGCTGGTCCGCGGGATATTCCGGCGGTATTGGTTTGACCTTGATATGTTTTTCTTCGGTGCTGACGCGAACAGTCTTGCGCGAAGTAGAGGTCCCATCGAGCACACGGACACTGGCGGTGACGCTGTCACTCGGGATCGTCAGCAGGCCACTCTGGGCGGGGAAAATGGCATAGCGCTGCTCAAAGCTGCCATGGGACTGGCCATTGCGCTGCACAACCGACGAGCTACCTTCGCCTAACTCTACGACCTGCGCACCGGGCAATTCAGGTTTTGCCAGGTGGCCGCCGAAAAGCTGCACGCCATCGGCGTAGACAAGTCGCCGGGTCAGGAGCAATTGGCTTTGTACGTATACGGACTTACTGGACAATTCCAGTTCGTAAAAAACGAGGTTGGCGACCTTTTGCCGCATCTGCAAGCTGAGCTGACGTACCGACAGGCGCAGGGTGTTGGTTTTTTGCCGGCCAATGCGAATTGGTGGAATCAGCAACTCGCCAGTGCGCTTAGGCTGCAGAGTGATCTGGTAATCGACCCAGCTTTGCGCGCGACCATTAACAAAGCGATATTGGCTGCTGGTGTTGACGCCAAGCACATGAAAGTCGGTTTCCAGAGCAGATAGATCTGGCGTCTCGCTCTGTCGCGTTCCTAGGTCTCGCACCGCCAACTGCACAGAATCGAGTTCCTCAATCACGGTATTCGACAGCGCTGCTTGCAGCTCCGCATTCGCGGCAGAGCACCACAGCACCGCGCAGGTGGCAGCGATGAAAATTTGGCTCGACTTAATAATCCTGCGGGCGACGCGGTTGATAACGCTGGCGATCTCTATCTGTACTACCACACCTGACCCTCTTCGCGATTGCTGTAGTCGCCATTGCGCATCCGTTGCTTGGTTTCATGCTGGAATTTGCGCCGCAGCAGGCCGCCGGGGTCATCGGGCACGCGCCGCAGCCATTGCTCTAGAGCTTCCTGTCTCTCATCTCGCTCGGCGAGGTTGTCTTCGGACTCGGTTTTTTGCGCATCGCGTGCTTCGGCTTGCTGCTCAGATTCTTCCGGTTGTTGCTGCGGATCCTGAGGGTCAGTGTCTGCTTGGCTCCGCTGCTCTTCTTGTGATGCCTGTGACGCTTGTGATTCAGACCCTTGAGACTGTTGGTCTTGTTGCTGCTGGTCTTGTTGCTCTTGTTCGGCCTGTTCTTGTTGTTGCTTTTGTTCGAGCAGCTTCTCCAGCAGTGCTTTGTTGAAAGCTGCGTCTTCTTGGTTTGGATTGGCTGCCAGCACACGATCATATTCGCTAATGGCGTCCTGATAGCGTCCAAGGCGGGCGAGGGCATTGCCCTGATTGTAGAGTCCTGTGAGTGACGGATCTGTAGCGAAGTCACCAGCGGCGCCACCAAAGTCACCGCTTCGATAGCGCGCAGAACCTCGCCACTGCTGGTCGGCAAACAACTGCGCCGCCGCAACGGGGTCGCCGTCGGTCATGGCATCGTAGGCTTGCTGGTCACGTCGCTGCCATAGGTTCTGCCAAAGCCTTGCGTAGGGGGCGCCCACTTTCTCCGCGGCCACCCCGACTTGAGTGGCTGAACTGCCCAGCGGATTCGCTTGGGCAAACACGGGCTCTGGCAGCATGATGGCGAGCAAGAACGCAGCGAATAATCCGCGCTGAAACGATGCCAACATCAGCAGCGCCAGCGGGATACAGAGCCAAAAACCCATATCCGCCCAAATGTCGAATTCGCGATCCACCTCAATCGAGGCATCTTCTGTTGGTAGCGGAGCGCTTAGTGCAATTTCAAGATCCTGATCGCCAATGGTCATCGAGCTATAGCGCCCGTAGCTTTGTTGCGCAGCTTGAATGAGCGTCGATTCATCCAGACCCGGGCGAATTTGGCGCCCGAGTTCGTCGGTGAAATAGCGCGCAGGTTCGTCTCTGCGATTAATGGGTATGGGAGCGCCGCCGCGCGTACCCACACCGATAATGGAAATGGGAAAGGCTGCATCGCGAAAATCGCTGATTTCGCTGGCTCGTTTAATGCCGTCGGTAATGAGCAATATGCGACCTTCAAATAGGCCTGCATTGCGAAACAGCTCTCTTGCAAGCTCCAGTCCGGTAGCGGGGCGACTGCCCAGCACTGGCATCATGGCCGGCGATAGGGCACTTAGTAGGTTTTCGATGGTCGGAGCATCGTCGGTAATGGGCACGACGGCGTGACCGTCGCCTGCATAAGCAACCAAACCAGTAGAACCCTCCTGTCGCAGGCGCAGCGCGTCGACAATTTTCTGTCGCGCCTTGGCAAGCCTAGAAGGAGCCACGTCTTGTGCAAACATCGACAACGACAGGTCCAGCACAATCACGAGTGCGTCGTTTTTGCGCTCCACGGGCTGGGGGAGTTTTTCCCACGCCGGCCCTGCAAGCCCAAGCGTGGTTAAACAACCCGCTAGCCAGAGGCAGGCGCGCAGACGTTTGGCAGTGGTTGCCACCGAATCGTCCAGCAGCACAGCGAGGAGTGGCTCACTGATGGCGGCAGACCAAGCGCTTTGTTGGCGCGTGCGTCGCACCCATGCAAAGACCAACACCAACAGCGGCAACAGCGCCAATAGCCACCAAGGCCTGAGAAAGTGAAAGTTGTTCAGCGCCTCAAGCATTGGCAGTACTCGTCGAGGTAAGCCTATGCCCGCGAAAATCTGCTAACAGCACTAAGATCCAAAGCAGCAAGCACCCGCCCAAGGGCCAATAGTAAAGAGTCTGCACTGGGCGAAAAATTTCAGCCTCTTGCTCGACAGGTTCTAGCTGATCGATCAGTGCGTAAATCTCCATCAGGGTCCGAGGGTCTTTGGCGCGAAAATATTGCCCGCCAGTTACATCGGCAATGGTCTGCAGCGTTTCTTCGTCTAGGTCTGCTGACGGGTTGGTGGTACGCCCGCTGATTCGCCCCAGTAATCCAGGCATGCGTATTTCTTCTGCACCAACGCCTATAGTGTAAATACGGATGTTGTCTCTTGCCGCCAGTTCGGCAGCGATTTGTGGCTCTACTTCGCCGACGTTGTTGGCGCCATCGGTTAAGAGTATGAGCACTTTGTCGTCTTGGGGGCGTAGACGCAGACGTTTTACCGCAAGGCCAATGGCGTCACCAATCGCCGTCTTGCCGCCGGCTATGCCGACGGGGGCTTCAATCAACAACCGGTTCACGCTCTTCACGTCGAAGGTAAGCGGCGCCTGTAGATAGGCATTGGTGCCGAACAGTACCAAGCCGATACGGTCGCCGATTCTAGCCTCAGCAAAGTTCGCGATGACGGCCTTCACCACCGTGAGCCGCTCAACGTATTCGCCGCCAACGTCCATGTCTTCGGTGGCCATGCTGCCGGATATATCGACGGCTAACATCAGGTCTCTGCCCGTGGTCGGCAAATTGACGGGGTCGCCGGTAAATTGCGGCCGCGCTAAGGCTGCCAGCAATAAGGCCCAGGCTAGGCTCAGTGCGATCAGGCGCCATAGACTTTGCCCACGTTGCTTATGATCGGCCGCTGTGACGGCTGAGAAGTCCTCCATGGACGGTACAACCAGGGCAGGCTGCTGTCGTGTANNGCGCGGGGTAAGNCGACGCAGCAGCCAAGGCAGGGGTAGGGCAGCGAATGCCNAGGGCCATAACCAGTCGATCATGCAGAACCCTCTAGCNCTGCCTTACTTTTGCGGTAGTGGACTTTGTTTAGTAGCTGTTTGACACAATTTAATAGCGCGCGGCGATTTGCGCTGAACTGTGGTCGAAAACGGTCTTCCCCGAGCGCGCTGCCAGCGCCCTGTGTAAAGCTGGTTGTCATGCTCAACTGGTCGAGTGTGCGAAGCCATGTTTCGCCGCTTTGATTGGTCAACGTCCTCATGCCTAAGGCCACGACGAGCAGGCGTTTAAGCACTTCGTTGCATTGATTGGCGAGAGTGGCGTCGTTAGACGTCGCTGTGGCTTCCCCTGCTATAAGCGAATCGATCATGCGCTGCGCCGCCCGAATCGGACGCGTAGCGGCGCGATAGGCCCAAAAGTGACGACCACACCACCAAAGCATGGCGAGTATCAGAGCAGCGGTGATCCACCACCCGGGCGCAGGCGGCCACCAGTGGGGCTCCACTGGAAGATAAATGTCTTTTAGCGCGTCGAGTGGATCAGCGTTCATTTCATGAGTTACGAGTTATAAAATGATAGGTGTTCATGGTCGATCGTGAATACATGACATTAAGAGCCTCAGTTTGCAGCGCCGCGCTGGGTGTTCCTCGCATTGACGACTCTGCATTCGATGTTGCCATGTGGCATTGCGTGCTGCTCGCAATAACGGTTCTGCATGTGATATCGGCGCGTCGCTATCACAAGCATCTGTCCGCAAAGCGGGCAGTTAGCAAAGCAATCCATGATTCCATCAAACCCAGCTCAGAAGATCCCAGTCAGTATCGGCGGTGCTCAATACCTGTAGCGACAGCGCTGGGTGCTGGCAGATCTCTTTCACTGTGGCTGCTCGTGCGTCGTGAGCATCGCTGTATCGTTTGCGCAATGTCTTGTCCCCAGAAAAGAAACGCACGCTCTCAGCGCCATGACTGATGTTGTAAAAACCCGAAGGAGGCAGTTGAGCATCTAGCGGGTCGGTAATTTGCAAGACATGCACCTGATGGCGTCGCGCTAAGCGGTATAGTGCGTTACGCCAAAGCGCCAGTGGCCCAGCTAAATCACTGACCACAAAGAGACGGTTGCGTCGCTGACGAAGCTGGGCAAGCGCATTCAGCGCACAATCTAGCCGTTGGTTTTGTGCGCCCTCATCAGCAGAAGCATTAACCTGCGTCGGGCGTGACAATTGAGCATTGCTCTGCGCAACCCGAGCGAGTAAGCGGCCAGTCGCTTTTTGGGTGCGAAAGGGCCTAAAGATATGGTGGCCAGTGGTGTCAAGCACCATGCCGCCGACACGGTCTCCAGCGCCGGTGATTTGCCATGCTATACGAGCGGCCAGTTCCGCAGCAGCGACCGATTTCAGGCGCTGCTTACTGCCAAAAAACATATGCTGGCCTTGGTCGATAAAGATCAGGGCAGGACGCTCGCGTTCTTCCCGAAACATCTTCGTGTGTGGTGCGTTTTTTCGCGCAGTAACTCGCCAATCGATGCTGCGTATGTCGTCGCCGGGCTGGTATTGCCTCACTTCAGTAAAGTCGACGCCGCGGCCTTTGTGTTTGGAAAGCCGCAGACCTGCATGCGCGCCAGTAATCTTGCTCGTTGGCCGCGGTCTAGCGGCGACGGGGCGAAAACGCAGGGCTAAAAGCTGATCGATTGAGACGTAAGCGCCCTCGATCACATTAGGCTGGAGTGCCGACATTAGGGTACCGGCACCTGCGCGATCAATCGATTGATTATGGTATCGCTATCGAGCGACTGTGCATCAGCCTCGAAGCTGCGAATGATGCGGTGGCGCAGGACGTCTGGAGCGACTGCCTGCACGTCTTCTGGCGTGACAAAGTCACGCTCATTCAGCCACGCGTTGGCGCGGGCGCATAGGTCAAGTCCAATGGTGCCTCGGGGGCTCGCACCAAGCTCGATTAGAGGTGCGAGATCTGAGGAAGGATTACGAGTGGCCAAAATCAGCGCCACAATGTAGCGCTCGACTGGCTCGCTCATATGCAGGCTCAAAATCTCCTGCCTTGCCGCAAAAATTTGTGCTTGGCTGATAGCGGTTTCGCGAGCAGCTGTATCGGCACTATTGCCCGCGGCTTCCGCTCGCACCAGTTTTAAGATGTTGGCCTCGGCCTCTGCGTTCGGGTAGTCCACCTTCGCGTGCAATAGGAAACGATCAAGTTGTGCCTCAGGCAAAGCATAGGTGCCTTCTTGTTCAATGGGATTTTGCGTCGCCATCACCATGAACAGATCGGGCAGAGCAAAGGTTTGTCTGCCAAAGCTCACCTGCCGCTCTGCCATCGCCTCCAGCAGTGCTGACTGCACTTTGGCGGGCGCGCGGTTGATTTCGTCAGCCAAGATCAAATTATGGAAGACCGGACCTTGCTGAAAAGCGAAGCTGCCATCTTCGGGGCGGTAGATTTCCGTACCCGTTACATCACTGGGCAGAAGGTCGGGGGTGAACTGAATGCGATGAAATTCGCCTTCAACTACTTGCGCTAGCGCCTTAATCGCCCGAGTTTTGGCCAGCCCGGGCGCCCCCTCTACCAACAGGTGTCCGCCACACAGCAGGGTGATTAACATTCGCTGGACCAGATGTTGCTGGCCAATGACCTGATGCTCGAGATACTCAGTCGCCGCGCTGACCGCAGCATAGGGTGCAAGCGAACTCATGGGTGAGGCAGGGGGTGTTACTGACACGCGGTTGGAATCCTGTCACGAAGAAAGTACGCATTGTATCCAGCAGTCGACAAAGATCTAGCTAGGATCAGCGTTCTTCTCATTTTCGGCGAGCAGCGCCGCAGGCTGCCACTCAATACAGAGGTTTTAGGCCAGCAAATCAGTCCCTGCCCAGGTCACAGGGTTATTGGCGATTGGTGGAGACGCGAAGCGCATCCGCAGTAAGTTGAGGGAGGCCTTCATGGGCTCGGTCAAATACGAGTAAACTAGGGTCTCATCATCCAAGCGCCTCTCTATGAATCCGATTCAATCTTTCCTTCTCGCGCTTCCGCCTGAGACGGCACACAACCTCGCCATGTCTGTGCTGAGTAGTGCGCGATACCTGCCTGGTAAGGCAACGCCTCTTGTTGGTAAGCAAAGCACTTTCCTTGGCAAGCCCTTGCTCAACCCCATCGGATTGGCAGCGGGCCTGGACAAAAATGCGGAAGCGGTTTTGGGGCTCGCTCGATGCGGCTTTGGTTTTGTTGAGGTGGGTACCGTGACCCCCCTCGCGCAGCCCGGTAACCCCAAGCCTCGAATGTTTCGTCTGCCAGAGCATCAGGCGCTCATTAACCGTATGGGTTTTAATAACCACGGCATGCATGCCATGGCGAGGCGCTTAAACGATGTGCGCGCAAGCGGTCGCCTTAACGGCACGATGTTGGGCGTTAACTTGGGCAAAAACAAAGATACGCCTAATGGCGAGGCGGTATCCGATTACGTCAAAGGCATGGACTGCCTGCACACGCATGCCGACTATTTCACCATTAACCTTTCCTCACCGAACACTCCGGGTCTGCGAGCATTACAGCATGGCGATGCGCTGCGGACGTTGTTAAGCCGAGTCAAAGAACGTCAGTTAACGCTGGCTGGATCGTCTGTGCCCGTGCCACTAATGCTCAAAGTGGCTCCAGACTTGGACGAGGCCGAGGTCGGCCAGATTGCAGAGCAGGTCGTTGCCTGTGAGTTTGACGGCCTCATTGCAACTAACACGACGCTGTCTCGTGATGCAGTGGCGGGCCATATTCATGGCTCAGAGCAGGGTGGCTTGAGCGGAACTCCTCTGACTGAGCGCAGTTTGGAGGTAGTGCGACAGTTTCGTCGCGAGTTGCCTGAGGGAGTAGCCGTTGTGGGTGTGGGTGGTATTTCTTGTGGTCAAGATGCACGTGCAATGCTGGAATCCGGCGCCCACGTGTTACAAATTTACACATCATTCATCTATAAAGGCGCAAATTTGGTGCAAAAACTGGTTGATTCAACTTCCGAAGTCTAGCTGCTAGTAAAATCTACTTGGACGCACAATTTTGTGGCATTTCTCTCCAAGGTCGGCTTAAATAACGACTTCAGAGAGGGGAATTTGCATGAATAAGTTACTGATGTTTATGGGCGGCATGTTGCTCAGCCAATCT
>PBTJ01000044.1 GCA_002726925.1 Gammaproteobacteria bacterium
TGCACATTGCTCATCATATGGCGAAACCTTTTTGCGGCAGGCGCCTCAAACCTTGCCAGCAAAGCCTTTCTGCCGGTGAAGGTTTCGCCATTCACTGACAGTTCGGCATCCTGAGTAAAGAGCTGGGCAAGTGCTACACCCCGAGACTGATCTCGATGCCGGGCATAGTCCATTACCAAGGTTTCGCAGGCTTGTTTAATCTGCTCGGTCGCCGATTCAGATAACTCGCTGGCTTGAGCGGAAACCAACGCAGACAGCAGTGTCGCTGACACTAGCGCTCGCGCAAGCGAGCACCGCCCTACAAGGCTCATGGCTACTGATCCAAACGTACGATGCGGGTACCTACATTGCCGCCAGACAATAGATCGACAAAGGCTTCCGGCGCCGCAGCCAAACCACTGACTTCATCCTGCAGGCTGGTCATTTTGCCGCTGGTGAGCCAAGCATAAATCTCGTTTCTGGCCTCGGCGTAACGCTCTTCGTAGTCGAAGAGCAAAAAGCCCTGCATGGTAATGCGCTTGTTCACGAGCAGTCCTGGTACGCCCTTAGGCCCTGGCTCAGGCGTATCGGTATCGTATTGAGAGACCACACCGCAACAAGCGATGCGACCAGCAACGTTTAGCCGAAACAGTGCAGAGCCTAGGATCATACCGCCAGTATTATCGAAGTAAACGTCTACCCCGTTGGGTGTGGCTTCTTTCAGGCTTTGGCGGTAGTTCGCGTCTTTGTAATTAACAGTGCGATCAAAGCCCAGCTGCTCGACCAGCAGTCGGCCCTTGTCATCGCTGCCGCATACGCCGACGACCTCACAGCCCTGGATCTTCGCGATTTGTCCCACCATATGGCCCACAGATCCCGCAGCTGCTGAAACCATTACGATCTCGCCGGCCTTCGGCTTGCCGACATCGAGCAGACCAAAGTAGGCCGTAAGGCCGTTCACTCCCATGGGACCGAGGTAGTGGAGTGGATCGTGGTCGGTATCAATCATTGTCACCTGCTTAGCGTCCAGCGCAGCGTATTGCTGCCAGCCCGTGGGAGCTGTCACACGGTCGCCAACCTCAATACCAGCGGCGTTAGAGGCCACGACTTCACCGACACCTGTGCTGTTCATGACGCGACCGGCGGCGGGAGCGCCAGCATAGCTGGCACTACCCTGCAGGCCTGCACGAGTACCGGCAGTAATTGCGAAGGCTTGAGTCTTGATCAATACCTGATCTGCTCCGGCCTCGGGCATGGGCGCGTCGATCAGGCGATAATCGCTGGCCTGCAACTTACCCGACGGTAACCGATCAATCAGTACTTGTTGGTTTTCCATAGTTCCCCCTGAGAATTCTGTTAGGGCAGACCCAGAGCCGCCCNGTCTTCAACTGTTTATTACGTATCAGCCGAACCGAGGTTTTTAACCATTGCATCGATATGCATCGGCCCAATCCCGCAACATCCACCAATAATCGATGCACCTTTGTCTAGGCACTCACGCGCGAAGGCAATGAAGTCCTCCTCGGTCATGTCGCGATGTTCAACGAGTTTGTCGTTATCCAAAGTCCAGCCCGCTGGCACATGGTAGCTGTTAGGGTAGGCCCCAATAGGCTTGTCGGTAAGAGCTGACAACGTTTCTATACCGGCGCATATCGCTGACGGTGAGGTGCAATTGAACAAAAACGCATCTGGTTCNAATGGCATCACTTCTTGCAGCGCCTGCTGTAACGATTCTTCGCTGCGAAGCCCCCGACCAGGTGTTTCGTGAAGCGTCCATGCGACCCACAAAGGCTTATCTGCAGCAAACGTGCGTGCTGCGTAGGAGGCATTGGCGGCCTCGCGAGCGCAAGACATGGTCTCACACAGATAAAGGTCCGCGTATGGCAAAAGCACCTTCACCAATTCACTGTATATNTCACGGGACTCGACGTCTCCGGGCACTAGGTCATGACGGTAGCTTTCATCCAGTGGAGGTAAGCAGCCCGCTACTCGCACAGGCGAGGATGCCGCATCTGCAGACTTTCGGGCTAACTTTGCCGCCACCTCCGTTAAGTCAAGGTAGCTTTCCGCCATGCCGGCTTTGGCGAGGTAACTTGGGATGGTGGAATAGGAATTGGTCGTAATGACGCTGGCACCAGCCATTATGTAGTCATCATGCACTTGCACCACCGCCTCGGGTACATCAAGCAATGCTTTNGCAGACCAAAGGCCCGTGCGAGGTGTATGCCCGCGTTCGATCAACTCAGCGCCCATGCTGCCGTCTAAAATTTGTAATTCGTGCTTCACTGAACTTCCTAGCCCCTGCTAACCCGGTTCGTTGGACCGGATATGTTGATGATCTACCTGTCGATTCNGCGTCAATTTTCGATGGCTGGNCGTCCACTTAGCTGTAGCTTGAGCTAAATCGATGAGGTCNAAGCGCGCTTGCAGCGTTGCTGGAAAACCGNAGCGGGGNTTCACGNCAGCGCGCTTCATAGAATGCCCAAAANCGNAGATTGTAANGTGGATACTGCCATGTCCTCGCTAGCGCTCATGCACTTTTTTCAGGATCAAAGAGATAGNTTTTCAGGTCAACTGTTGCGCCATTGTCAGCGCAACGGCGGCTTAGCGGGTCAGGCTATGAAACATCTCCACAGGCGATATCAAATACACTTTCATGCAGATCGCGCNATCGAATGTNCATCAACNCCGATGCAAAAGGTTGAAGGCCAAGTGCGCGTACCAAATTGAGAGTGCGCGTACCAAATTGAGAGTGCGCGTACCAAATTGAGAGTNCGCGTACCAATTGAGGTAGTGTTGGTTCAACCTAAATTTGGGAGACCCTGCTTGTGGCACTGATTCGATATGTAACTGAAATGGGCATGGGCGCCGACGTGCATGGCCGCGACTACACCAAGGCGGCAAAGCGTGCGGTGTCTGACGCCATCAGACATTCCAGCCTGAACTTTTTTCGCGCGCTGGATAAGTCGCCTGACGATATGAAAATCANCGTACGCATTGGCGTGGCAGAACCCNGCAAGGTNGACACCGCTGCCGTGGCGGCAGTACTGCCCTACGGCAGTGTGAGCGTCGAATGCGTTGTTGGTGGTTTGGACGTACCCGCCGTCAGCGACTACGCGCCCGGGGCAGCGCTCGGCGACGTCATAGTGATGGCTAATGCTGCTGTCATCGTTTGCTTCGACGAATAAGCGCTTTAGAGCACATCTAGAATCCGTGAGTACTTGATCGAGACTTCTCGCCGCTTCTCCAGCGGCCCTATGAATTCATCGTTATCCAGCTCGTTATAAACGATGTAGAGGCCAGAGTTTGCAGTCTGCAGCCAAGAAAAACGCAGGTTCAAGGCCGTGGCATCGCTGCGGTCGTCGTACTGCACCAGTGTCTGCAGCAAGATCTTTGGGCTAAACGAATAGGACAGTCGGAGCCTGGCGACGTTTACCTCAAAGTCGCCATTGGTTACAGGCAACTCAATGCGGTTATTGCTCCAACTTAAGTCGCTAGTAAACGCATCCGCCAATCGGTAGCTCGCTTTCAATTCGGTGGAATTTCGATCACCGCCATAAAATCCGCCAACGTAGGATGTGACAGACCCGCTTAACGCTTTGCGCGGATTCGTCATCACCACGATCTGCGATTCTTTGTGGTCATATTCACCGACAGGGACAAAGGTGCCTTCGTTGATCTCGAAGGGTTCCCTCACGCCCTCCCGCGTGAAGTTAATGCCGGTATGAATTTCAAATCCGCTCGTCCACTCCCAGTGGTTGTCGACATGCAAATAGCCGGATTCGTAAAAGCCCTCGTCATCTTGGTAGCCCCGGTAAAACACATGGGGTCGCAACTCAAATAACCCCCAACGATCGTTCATGCGCTTGCGGTGCCAGATCATGGAGGAAATTTTTTCGTAATTTTTTCGGCGCAAAAATCCCACCTCTGGATTGAAGTTGTCGCCGACCTTGGCATAGCTCAAAAACGCATCGAGGGGCTGAGAGTTATAATCGGCGCGCATACGCATGGCTTGATCGTCACCAGATAGCCCGGGCGTATGGGTTTTCGCTGCGTAGCCAGAGAAGGTCCACGCATCGCCCACGCCCAGCTTGCCGTCGACCGCATAGGTTTGATTGTCATCGCTGGCAAGATCCGCGGCCTTATCAACAAAGAGCACTCCTACGGAAGAGCGGTTCGCAAACTCTTGGCTAAGGCGCAGCAAACTGAAGTTGGCGCCTGCGATACCGTTTTCGGAATCACCAGTCTGCATATGCATGGCGCCGATGTTAGTCGAGTTGCCGATCTTGCCCGAAAGTCTGGCACCAGCATCGATGGGTTGCGGCTGACCGTCCGAATCTAGGCCAATGCGACGACTGAAAAAAAGCTCCACCTCATCCTTGTCGCCCACCGAAAACTGACCCGCGTTCTCCAGAAAAAAGGGACGTTTTTCCGGTAAAAAAATACTGAAGCGATCGAGATTCACCTGCACTTCGTCGACTTCGACCTGCGCGAAGTCGGTGTTGTAAGTAGCGTCCAAGGTGAGGCTTGGTGTGAGCGCAATTTTGGCGTCAAAACCCAACTCCATATCGTTATGGGTACCCGGCTCGGCGTTACCGCCCCGATCTAAAGTGCCCAGCACGTAGGGTGTGACTTTGACCGAACGCTGACTGGGAAGGGCCAAATTGGTCAAAGTGCCCGCCTCCGAGAGGCGGTAAAGGTTGTATTGCAGCGGCAGAGGTGACCAGTACGCCACTTCATCACGGCGGGCAATATTGCGCTGAAAATTGATACCCCAGCTTTGCGCGCCCTGTTTTCGGTAGCGCAATGACTTGAAGGGAATCGCAAACTCTGCGCTCCAGCCGAAATCACCGATATGCGTGGCAACCTCCCAAGAGGCATCCCAGTTTCGGTTGAATCCAGAAGAGCCAAATCCACCGCCACTGCCCTTGGTGACTTGGCCGTCGTACTGACCGCCTGCTGGCGTGGTACCGAACACAAAGCCATTTTGCTTATCCTCAAAACCGTCAATGATCATTTGAAAGCTATCGAGGTCGCTCAGGTCAGCATCGCGTCGGCTGTCAGCCACGATCAAACTGCTCGGATCCTGATCAAAACAAACCACCGCGACGTAAAGTGTGTCGTTGGAGTAGCCCACCCGCACCTGAGTTTCTGCTGAAGCAGGCGCGCCCTCATTCGGCTGAACCTGCTGGAAGTTCGTCGCAGGCATCAGGCTCTGCCAAATCGGCTCTGACAGCACAATGCCATCGAGCACTGGCGGTTCTGCCAATGCCTGAGACTCTAACGTGGGTTGAGCTGACACCTGGTGGCTGATGAGCGCAAGCAAGACAAGAAGCACACGCAAGCTGGGACTTGGCGAGCTTTGACAGATAGACAAAAGAGATTTCCCCTAACACGAAAAAACGCGAGCGCGAGAAAGTCTTGCGCTAGCTTTGGCCTAATGGGACATCGCCCCCAAAGGCAACCGAAGACAACGGTGGCGTTGCCTCAGGCGAGTGCACTAAGCACTACTTGCGAGTCACGCGCACCGGTAACGACGTGTAGCCCTTTACAAAGGACGAGAACGTGCGTTCGACTTCGCCCACCACTTCGATGTTCTCAAAGCGTTCCATGATCTCTTCCCATAGAACGCGCAACTGCATCTCCGCCAGACGGTTGCCCATGCAGCGATGAATACCGAACCCAAACGACAAGTGGTTACGCGCATTTTCGCGGTCAATGATCAAGTCTTCGCCGCGCTCAAATACGCTTTCGTCGCGGTTGCCCGAGACGTACCACATCAGCATTTGATCGCCAGCCTTGATGTTCTTACCGCCAATGATGCAGTCGTTATTTGCAGTACGACGCATATAGGCCAACGGCGTCTGCCAGCGAATGATTTCCGCTACCATGTTTGGAATCAATGAAGGGTCTTTTTTCAGCTTCTCGTACTCTGAGGGGAACTGGTTCAGAGCCAGCACCCCGCCCGACATGGAGTTACGTGTGGTGTCGTTGCCGCCCACAATCAGCAGAATCAGATTGCCCAGGAATTCCATTGGCTCCATGTCTTTAGTGTCTTCGCCATGAGCCATCATCGAAACCAAATCACCGGTAGGATTCTTTTTTCGCTCTTCCCAGATCTGCGTAAAGCACACCAAGCACTCGATAAGTTCTTCGCGGCGTTGCTCTTCAGTATCAATCACACCACCACCAGGTACAGCAGTGGCCACATCCGACCAGCGGGTTAGCTTTGCCCGGTCTTCGTATGGAAAGTCGAATAAGGTGGCCAACATGCGCGTAGTCAGCTCGATGGATACGGTATCAACCCAATCGAAGGTTTCGCCTTCGGGTAGTGAATCCAGTACTTCGCAAGTGCGCTCACGAATGAGTGCTTCCATACCCGCCAAGTTCCGCGTGGATACCACCGGCGAAACGGTCTTACGCTGCACGTCGTGCTTCGGCTGGTCCATAGCAATGAACATACTGACGTCAAGGGCGCCCTCTGGCAGCGGTTGGTCGATTGGAAAGCCCAGCGTAATACCGTGAGCACTGGAGAAGTTCTTATGATCGGTGTCCACCGCCTTAATCTCGTCGTAACGAGTCAACGACCAATATCGACCGGCCACCTCAGTTTCATTGAAGTGCACCGGATCATCGCGGCGTAAGCGCTCAAAGTACTCGAGCATACGGTTTTCGCTGAACAACCGATTCCAAACTGGGTTGATCTCATCGAGGAGAACATCGGACGCCGCAGGAATGGGCCCTTTCTTACTAAGGTCTTGCTCGCTGCCGGGGCGAACAAATTCCGGCGCTGCATCATTCTCTATTGTGGTGTCTATGGCTTCGCTCATCGTACCGCCTCCTAATTCCTTTAGCACATAACGATAGCGTAGATTTCTAGGCTTAGCGATGGGTCACCCGCGGAAAATCTGCGCTAAAGCGACCGTCGTGAAACTTTTCAGCATGTTTGCACAGACGTCAATAAAGACCCCTAGCAGCCGCGGGTTTACGAAAAAATCAACCCAGCGCGCACGCCCTTTAACGCCGCAGTCGGCTAATACCCAGCAAACGTCAGCGCTGCTTCGGCATGTAACACCGTCGTATCGAACGCGGGAAATGAAAAATCGTCCGGAGTGATGAGCAGGCCAATTTCGGTGCAGCCGAAAATGACGCCGTCGGCAGGTGCGTCGGCATCGCTACGCGCCTTCTCGATGATTTGCATATAAGTCTGCTTAGACGAATCAATCACCTTGCCCTGACAAAGTTCATCATAGATCACCCGGTGCACTTCAATTCGATCCTGCTCTTCAGGCACCACGGCGTGAATGCGGTGGCGATCGCGCAGATATCCCAAGTAAAAATCTTGTTCCATGGTAAAACGGGTGGCTAGGAGTAGTGGGCGGGTAGCACTGCTGTCGTGAACTGCCGAGGCGACAGCATCGCCAATATGCAGCAGCGGAATATCGACAGCTGCTTGTACCTTCGCAGCCATTTTGTGCATGGTGTTCGTGCATACCAGCAAGCACCCTGCACCGCTGGCCTCAAGCCCTCTGGCCGCATCAACCATCATTCGCGTTAGCCCATCCCAATCGCCTGCCGTTTGCAGCCGCCCGATCTCTTGAAAATCGAAGGATCGCAGCAGTAGATCAACCGAATGCAGACCGCCCAAGCGCTCGCGCGCCATGCGGTTGAGCAGTTGGTAATAGATGGCCGTGCTTTCCCAACTCATACCGCCGATGAGACCGATTTTTTTCACCGCAATGTCCTTAGTTGCTGCTGACTCGTGCCCGCGTGTTATCGCTTAACTACTGATCTCGAGCCACACAGCATTTCTCCAATGCCGTGTGAATTCACACTCTGGTTGGCCAGACAAAACGGTCAACACCGGGACTTGTTGATTTAAGTGTCTGGCAACCCCGAAGGATCGCGCGAACGCGGCGAAACCTCATGCAATTGGGCCATCTAAAGAAGAGGCAGCTTATAAACGGTAGGTTCAGGTGGACGAGCGCGACAATTTTAATTAGCGCCGTTCGTTCAGCCGCCATGGGCGCGCTTATTTGCGGCTCACCTCTACCTTTGTTGGGGCCAGAACGCCGACAGACTGCACATCGAAAATTTCTAGCAAGATCGAAGTTCTTGCAGCAAATCACTGGGCGTGTTGTCGGGCATAGCGATTACATCGACGGCACCGGAAAAACGCCCACGAATCTTGTCCGCGATTTGATCAAACCGACCCACAGCGCAGAATTCGTGCACGATGTCGTCGGAGACTTCTTGGGTCATTTGCTCCCACTGGCCCTTTTTCGACATGTCATTGAGCTTGTGCCCAAGATCTTCCCAACCGTGTTGTTCAAACACCGGCCAGTAGGAAGGGGTTGAGCCGTAAAACCCCACGCGCATGCGCACCCATTCGAACATCTTGCTAACGGCCTCATCATCGGCGCCGGTGACCACAAAGCCGCCACCGCTGATCTCGAAGTCCTCGCGTTGTCGGCCTGAGTTTTCTAAACCTTGGTTGAGCCGTGGCACTATGACCTCTTGTAAGTATTTGCCAGTGCAAAAAGCATGCAGCATTACGCCGTCGCATTCCTCCGCCGCCACTTTCATCATCACCGGGCCAACCGCTGCAATTTGTACCTTGGGTATGCCGTACTCGCAGGGTTCTGGCGTGAAGTTAGGAGTCATCAGGCTGAACTGGTAGTGCTCGCCATGATAATTAAGCGGGGTGCCATTAGCCCAGCAATCCCAGATAGCGTGCAGCGACTGCACGTACTCACGCATGCGTGGCGCGGGCGCAGACCAAGGCACGCTGAATCGCCGCACATTATGGCCTTTCACTTGGCTGCCAATGCCGAGGGTAAAGCGCCCCTTACTGGCGCGCTGTAAATCCCAAGATAAGTTTGCCGCCACCATGGGGCTGCGGGAAAACGCGATGGCAATACTGGTGCGCAACTCCAGTGATTCCGTGTGCGTGGCTGCAACCGCCAAGGGTAAGAAAGCGTCCTGACGGTTTTCCTGCGTCGAAACACCCGTGAAGCCAATATCTTCTATCGTTTTTGCCGATGCACCCACGGCGTTTAAATCATCGGCTGGCAATCCAGTATTGATTTTCATGGTCGCATCCTTTGGTTAGGCCTGCTGTTTCTCACGTGCGCTTTTGAACCCAGGCCGCTCCATCAGNCTTGCCAANTAGCGCTTGCAGTTGGGTTTGTAGCGCTCATCTAACCCAAGCGAGACCCCAAGGAACAAGGCATAGCCTACNGCGATGTCGGCCATGGTGAACTTGTCGGCGCAAAGAAACGCCTTGCCCTCTAGCGCCATCTCCACCGAGCGCAGACGCGAGTGGTACCAAATTGAATAATCCTCAACCACCTGGGGAATACGCCGCTCTTCCGGTTCTAGCCGCGTATATCGCANCACTAAGGTTTGCGGAAATGTNAGCGTGGCGTCGCTGCGNTACAGCCAGTTCAGATACTCGCCNTATGCAGNGTGATCCTTNGGCACCCCCAAGGGCGATGGTCCGTNCATGTCCTCNAGGTACTGACAAATGCCGGATGATTCGGTCATCACCAANTCTCCGTCGGTAAACGTGGGCACTGTNCCTAAGGGGTTCAAATCCAGATATCCGGGATACGTGGCGCGGGGCGGAAACTCCATATTAATGAGTTCGTAATCTAAGCCCATTTCTTCTAGGGCCCAAAGTGGACGCAATGAGCGNGCGTCTGCGCAGTGGTATAGCTTCATCTTCGTNNCGGTCATTNTTCCTGTCCTCTGCATTCACTNGTCANACACGCCAACACCGCTAATCCAACAGCAACGGTGCTAATAGATTTCGGTGGTAGGCCGCATCCCCAAACTGGTATTGGCACCAAAGCGCGCGCCGTAAAAACAATTGCGCATCGCACTCGTAGGTAAAGCCAAAGCCACCATGGAACTGTACGGCGCGGTCACCGGCAAAGGCGAAGGCTTCACTGCCTTGGGCCTTGGCCATGCGAACCGCTTCCTCGATTGAGTCGTTTTCTGCCTGAGCAATCAGCGTTGCGGCGTGATAGACGTGTGAGCGGCACGCCTCCATGGACAGCAAGATCTGCACGGTTGGATGCTTCAGAGACTGGTAGCTGCCTATGTACTGATCGAACTGCTTGCGCGTGGTGAGATAATCGATAATCACATGCAGAACGCCGGCTAAGCCGCCGGACATTTCCGCACTCAGCAACAACAGTGCGGCATGCTCGATGCTGGCGAAGTCTGCGCCGGGCAGTAACTGATCGGCTGGCAGTGCCAACCCATCGACCTCGAGCGTATAACTGCGTCGGGNTTCATCNATTACGGTTTCCCGCACCAGNGAGCCCTCTGGCAATTGATCGGCTGCCACCGCNATCAGTCTGGCGGCGCCATCAACCTGAGCCGACACGACGATGACTGCTGCGTGTGGCGCATCCAGCACGAAGCATTTCTTCGCGGTGAGCAGCAGTTCACCGCCCTGCACTTGAGCATGGCTGCCTACNTCNGCCAGATTCCAGTTACCGTCTTCTTCCGTAAGCGCTAAAGAAGCCGCGCTGCCCTCGGCAATCNGCGGTAGCCAATGCTCTTTNTGCGTNTCGCTAGCGTTGTTGATCAGCGCCTGNGTNGCCAGCGTCGTGGCGACAAAGGGTGAACCCATNAAGTGCCTGCCCATGCTTTCGGCGATGGGTACNGTGTCNGCAAGCGANAGGCCNAGGCCGCCGTATTGTTCAGGCACCGTAATGCCCAACCAGCCAAGGTCGACCATTTCTTGCCAAACCTCGGCATNGACGCCGTCGCTTTGNTCTATTTGCGCGCGCACTCGATCCATTGNNGAGTGTTTGCGGCANAANTCGACNGCCGTCTCCATGAGCATGGNTTGTTCTTCTGAAAACTCTATCGTTGCCATGAAAAGGTTNTTCCTTTTANNCGCTTGTTCAGGCCTAGCTTTTCGGCAGGCCGAGAACGCGCTCGCCAATAATGTTGTGCTGAATCTGGCTNGTGCCACCACCAATGGTTCCAGAGAAGGCATTNAAATAGGAGCGTTGCCAAAGGCCGCCNTCGACGGCTTCTGNGCTGACATAGCGTGCGCCGTTNGCGCCCTGCAATGAGATCGCAAATTGGCACATACGTCGCTTGAGTTCGNTTGCACGNAGCTTGCCTGACATGCTCACCGCATCCGGCCAGTCGGTGGCCAGCGCTGGCACCTTGGTCCGTGCAGACATATAGCCGTTGCCGCGGGCTTCGGTGATCAGGTCTACCAACTGCTCGCGCACATGNGGGTCTTCAATCGCCGGTTTNCCGTTNCGCTTNGCGCGNCGCGCCAACTCGACGATGTCNTCGATGCTCAGNTCCATCATGGANAGCCCCCCGGCCTGACCACCTACTGNACCGCGCTCAAACANCAACGTTGCCATGGCGACTTTCCAACCCTCGCCTTCTTTGCCGATCATGCAAGAAGCCGGAATCCTGGCATCGTTAAAAAAGGTTTGGCAGAACCCNTATTCACCGGTGAGCTTTTTGATCGGCCGTGGCTCGATGCCTGCAGCCTGCATAGGCGCCAAGAAGAAGCTTAGGCCCGCGTACTTATTGGGACCCTCGGTCGAGGTGCGAGCGATCAAGATCATGTACTTAGCGTATGAACCGAGGCTGGTCCATATTTTAGAGCCGTTAATCACATACTCATCGCCATCTTTCACAGCCTTGCACTGCGCACTGCCTAAGTCCGAACCGTGATCAGGCTCTGAAAAACCCTGACACCATATGTCTTCGGCGCTGAGAATGCCTTTAATGTATTTGCTTTTTTCTTCGTCGGAACCCATTGCAAGAATCAATGGCCCGGCCCAGTTCAGACCAATGGTGTTAGGCAAAAAAGGCACACGATGTTTGGCCATGGCCTTGGTGGCGATGTCTTGGAATACCTGGTCCATACCCAGACCTCCATACTCTTTGGGCCAAGACATGCCCACATAGCCATTTTCGTAAACCTTTTGCTGCCAGTTGCGCAGGAACTCAAACTGCTGGTCCGTGCCAACCTCCATAAAGGTCTCGGGCAATATGAATCCCGGATTACCCGGTTTATGCTCGGCAAACCAACGGTCGGCTTGCTCTTCAAACTCAGCGATTTCCGCTTGCGTCACACTCATCTTTCGTTCCCATTAATGTTGTTCTTGTTGCGGTTTTTTTGTCGTCACCGCTCGCCGTGTTGCGCAACTTCAGCATTGGCGCAATCAGCTCAATCCATTTCCCTACATAGGTCAGCGTCTCTTCGGGTGAGACGCCATACTGTTCTTGAGTCAGCAACCCGCGCATAAAACTGCGTGTCATATTGAGCAGCATGATCACTTCGGCTTCTTTTTCACGCGCTGACAAATGCGCATTGGCGCTTTGATATATCGCCAACGACTGTTGATCTAGATTTTTTCCCCAAGCGACTAGCTCGGCAGAGATGCGCAAACGCAGCTTGCGGTCGATACGAGCTGCATTGAGAACTTCCAGCAAGGCACGATAGGCTGACGTATTAATCAGCCGCTGCCAGGCGTTTAGCAGGGCCCTGTCTACGCTTTCATAGGACTGACTGGCGCTGGGTACCGTGCGCATCAGCAAGTGCTCTACTGTCGCAGCAATCAGCTCTTCCTTAGTCGGAAAGTGATACTGCACCGCGCCCTTGGAAAAACCTGCATCTTGAGCCACGCCTGCAATCGTCGTCTCGGCATAGCCTACGTTAGCGAGCAGGTGAACCGTTGCCTTGCAAATGCTGTCGCGAGCGCGAGCGCTTTTGAGTTGCTGCAATCCTTGCTCAACGGCCACGATATTCCCCTCTGTGAAATTAAAAACTACCACAAAAAAACCTTATGGCTGGCTTTTTATTCTGCTAGCTTTGTCTCTCATTGGGGTGTTTTTTGCCGCAAGGCAGTAGGAGGGGGAATCATATATGCCTGTCTTGGAATCAAAACTGGATATCCGNTCTGAGGTATTCCAAACCAATAANTCCGACATGATCNAGACCTTNGNGCAGNTACAAGGGCTGTATGACGAGGCTGCANAGGGCGGTGGCGAAGAAGCCGTCGCACGGATCCGCAAGCGCGGCAAAATGCCGATTCGCGAGCGCATNTCCCATGTGCTNGATCANGATTCACCNTTTCTAGAGATCAGCCCGCTAGCTGCGTGGCGCTCNTCTTACGACATCGGCTCTGGCTTCGTGGTCGGCATCGGTGTCATTGAGGGCGTNGAATGCGTGATCTTGGGCCATGACCCATCGGTACGTGCNGGCGCCTTTAACCCATTTAACTCTAAGAAGTTGATGCGCGGTCTNGANATCGCTCGAGAAAATCGNATGCCCTANGTGCAGTTTGTTGAAAGCGCCGGCGCAGANTTACGCGGTGCTAGCGGCGACAGCAANGGTGACCCCAACGCCGAGGCAGAAGCCGCCCTNCAGCGAGAGGTCGATCACTTCGCCGANTCTGGGCGTCTCTTTTATGAGATCTCCGAGCTGTCGAAAATGCGTATACCCACGNTNTCAGTGATCTTTGGCGCCGCCACTGCAGGTGGCGCCTATCAGCCAGGCATGAGCGACTACAACATTATGGTGAANAATCAGGCCATGGTGTCACTNGGTGGCCCGCCCCTGGTGAAGATGGCCACGGGTGAAGATGCCGACGCCGAGAGTCTTGGNGGCGCNGACATGCACACCCAAANATCCGGACTNGGCGACTATCTCGCCCAAGACGAAATGGACGGCATTCGCATTTGCCGTGAAGTCGTTTCGCACCTGAATTGGCGCAAGCTTGGCCCCGAGCCNAAGAGCACTTTCGACGAGCCGGTACACAATNAAGAAGAGTTGCTGGGCNTGGTATCNAAGGATCTNAAGAGTCCATTNGATATTCGCGAAGTGATCATGCGCNTTGTGGATNGCTCTGCCTTTGAAGAATTCAAACCCCTCTATGGTCCATCGGTGATCTGCGGCTGGGCGTCAGTGCACGGTTATCCGGTGGGTATTCTCGGCAATAACGGAGCGCTGTTTTCAGAATCNGCAGAAAAAGCGGCTCAGTTTATTCAGCTNTGCAACCAAATCGACGTGCCGCTGCTGTTCTTGCACAACATTACCGGCTTCATCGTTGGCACCGACTTTGAGCAAGGNGGCATTACCAAGAACGGNTCAAAAATGGTNAACGCGGTGGCGAACTCTACGGTGCCTCACATTACCGTGATCGTNGGCGCCTCCTANGGNGCGGGGAACTACGGCATGAGCGGTCGAGCCTTCGGCACCAAGTTCACCTACATCTGGCCGCATTCGAANATCGCCGTGATGGGCCCGGCTGTCATGGCCGGCGTNATGACGATTGTCGGCAAAGGCGCCGCCGCANGACGCGGCATTGANTTTGACGAGGAGGCCGACGCTAAGCGNGCGGCCTTTGCAGAGCATTGGGCAGAAGAGCGCTCCAAGGGTCTATACGCCACCTCACGAGTTTCNGATGACGGCATGATCGANCCACGNGANACCCGCAACATCGTTGCCATGTCACTGTCGGCTTGCCACAACAANACGGTCAAAGGCACTAAGGAGTACGGCACATGGCGCATGTAATTACCCCCATCAGCCGTCTACTTGTCGCCAACCGCGGCGAGATCGCACGACGCATTAATCGNACNGCCNAAGCCATGGGNATNNGCACCGTGGCGATNTATGCCGACGGCGANGTCAANGCACCNTTNGTACTCGAAGCCGACACCGCCATTGCGCTCAACGGCAAAAGCACCGGCNAGACCTATCTAGACGTGACAAAGGTATTAGACGCGGCAAAACGCAGTGGCGCTGACGCTATCCATCCGGGTTACGGCTTTTTGTCAGAAAACCAGGCCTTTGCCCAAGCCGTTATTGACGCTGGCGTAAAGTGGCTTGGCCCGTCGCCGGAAGTTATTGGCTTAATGGGCGACAAGCTATCGGCCAAAAGGCTCATGGACGAAGCGGGTGTACCCACCCTGCCGGGCATAGAGATCACTGCCGATACAGATATCGTCGCGGCGGCTGCGAAGATTGGTTATCCGGTCTTGGTCAAAGCCTCTGCCGGTGGCGGTGGCCGCGGCATGCGTGTTGTTGAAAACGAAGCTGAACTGATGGCGGCGGTTGAAGGTGCCAAGCGCGAAGCCGGCACCTCTTTTGGCGATGACACGGTGTTCCTCGAAAAGTGGCTGGCCACCTCGAGGCATATCGAGATTCAGATTCTCGGCGATAGTCACGGCAACCTCGTGCACTGCTACGAGCGTGAGTGCTCCATTCAGCGCCGACATCAGAAAATTATCGAAGAAGCCCCCTCGCCAGCTGTGGACGATGCCCTGCGTTCGCGCATGGGCGATGCAGCTATTGCCGCGGCACGCAAACTTGGCTATGCCTCAGCGGGCACAGTGGAGTTCTTGCTGGGCGACAACGAAGATTTCTACTTCCTAGAAGTGAATGCCCGCCTGCAGGTTGAGCATCCGGTCACCGAAGAGATCATCGGCAAGGATTTGGTGCGCGAGCAAATTCGCGTCGCCGAAGGCGAGACGCTGTCTTTTACCCAAGACGAGATTTCGATCAACGGTCATGCCATTGAGGCGCGGCTATACGCAGAAAATCCCGCCAAAGGTTTCTTGCCTTCACCGGGTCCCGTATTGGTCTGGAAGCCCGCTACCGCAGGCGGGGCACGCTTCGACTCTGGCGTAGAAGCCGGCAGCGAGATCAGCACACAGTTTGACCCCATGATCGCCAAAGTCATCGTGCATGCACCTACCCGCCGCGAAGCTGCGGGGCGGTTGGCACGGGTGCTCGAAACCACCGCNATTGCTGGCCTCAACACCAATCGTGATTTTCTTGTGACCACNTTGCGTACGCCGGAATATCTGGCTGGCGACACCACCACTGACTTTATTGAACGAGTGAAGCCACCGTTGCAGCGCGAGGTATCNCACCTTGAACACNTGCAAACGGCCATNGCCGTGGCCATGGAAAGCCAAGCCCAGCGCAGGCTCGCCGCCAAGGTGCTGACTACAATGCCGAGTGGCTGGCGCAACTCAACCATGCCCCTGCAATCGGTGACCTACACCGTGGCCGANACGGAACTAACGGTTGCTTACCAGAGTTTGCGCGATGGCAGCTTCAAGGTGATNTGCAATAACGAGACCCACAGCGTGGCCATTCACCAAGCCGGCGAAGGCACCATTGATCTAGCGTTAGGCGGCCAGCGGCTGCAGTTCGACATTCAGCGCAATGGCATGCAGTGGCTTGTNCATGGCGACAANGGNGATTTGGTGCTCACCGAATCTCCGCGCTATCCAGATGCCAGTGGAGTCGACGCTGGCGGCGGTNTGACTGCACCNATGCCCGGCGCCGTACTCACCACCGAAGTCGCTGCCGGAGATACGGTGGCGAAAGGCGATCTNTTGGTGATTTTGGAGGCCATGAAAATGGAGCATCGCATCNTTGCCCCACGNGACGGCACCGTTGCACAAGTGCATGTGGACGTGGGCGATCAGGTCGANAACGCCCAGCTGCTGGTCACATTGGCGGAAGAGGAATAACCATGGGCACAACCGAAGCAACACTGTATGAGATTCGCAACGGCGCGGCATGGATCACNCTGAACCGCCCGGACAACCGTAATGCNCTCTCGTCGATTTTGGTCACTGAGCTTTACGATCACCTGATGGCTTCAAACACCAACGATGAAGTGCGCTGCATTGTGATCACCGGGAACGGTCCCGCTTTTTGTGCAGGCGCCGACCTAAAAAGCCCGCCCGGACAACTCTCCGAGGGGGTCGGCCGGGCTGTGCCCTATGCCGATGTACTCACCGCCATCATGGACAGTCCTAAACCGGTTATCGCAGCCATTAACGGNGCGGCCTTTGCGGGTGGACTGGGATTGGTCGGCGCATCCGANATCGTGGTAACCCGCACTGATGTGCANTTCAGCTTCAGCGAGGTACGCATCGGGGTCATACCTGCGATCATTTCCGTGGTCTGTCTGCCGAAGCTAGGCGTGCACCACGGCATGAAACTGTTTNTAACCGGCGAGCGTTTCGATGGCCAGCAGGCTGTAGATATGGGGCTTGCTCATATCACCGTGCCAGAAGACCAACTGATCAGTAGCGTTGAAGAGCAAATCGCCATGATCAACTTGGGCGGCCCCATCGCCGTTCAAGAATGCAAAAAACTGGCGCGGCGGGTGCCGCAACTGTCCATCGAGGAGGGGTTCAAAGAAACCGCCGAGTGGAGCGCGCGTATGTTTCGTTCTGATGAGGGNGCAGAGGGCATGGCGTCATTTCGTGAGAAGCGCAAACCNAATTGGATAAAAGAATAACCACAGAGCAGTGCGGCGCCAGCGCGTCGAAAAGGAGACAACATGAGCGATGTGATACGCATTGGTAATTGCAGCGGCTTCTACGGCGACCGCCTAGATGCTGCACGAGAAATGGTTGAGGGCGGCCCCATCGACGTACTGACCGGTGACTATCTTGCCGAGTTGACCATGTCGATTTTGTATAACCAGCAGCAGACGCGCGGAGAAGATACTGGCTACGTGGGTACCTTTTTGAAGCAGGTCAAAGATGTAGCGGCACTGTGCAGTGAAAAGAACATCAAGATTGTTACCAATGCTGGAGGGCTCAACCCCAAAAGCATGGCAGCGGAGGTGGAAAAAATTCTTGCGGAGCTCGGCGTCGAATTGAAGGTCGCNTACATCGATGGCGATGACTTGCTTTCTAATCTCGACCAGCTACAGGGCGATGGCGAATCGTTCACCAACCTTGATACCCAACAGGACCTCAAGGACACCGATCAAACGGCGCTTACCGCGAACGCCTATCTGGGCGGCTGGGGCATCAAGGAGGCGTTGGATCAAGGTGCTGACATCGTCATTTGCCCACGCGTTACNGATGCTGCCGTGGTGATTGGCCCGGCGGCGTGGAAGTTCAATTGGCAGCGCAACGACTACGACGCCCTTGCCGGCGCACTGGCGGCGGGCCATATTATCGAATGTGGCGCCCAGTGCTGTGGCGGCAACTACGCATTCTTTGANGAAGTACCGAGCTTTCGCGACGTTGGCTATCCGATTGCCGAAATAGAGGCTAACGGCAACTTTACGGTGACCAAACACCCCGGCACCGGCGGTCTCATTTCCGAAGGAACGGTCAAAGCACAGTTNCTGTACGAGATTTCTACGCCGGCATACTACAACCCAGACGTCATCGCGCATTTCGATACCATGCAGATTGAGCAAGTTGGCAACGACCGCGTCTTTGTGAGCGGCTGCCGAGGCAGCAGCCCGCCACCCACGCATAAGGTGTGTTTCAACACGCAAGGCCCTTACAAGCAGTCGATGGAAGTACTGCTGACTGGCCTTGATATTGAAAAGAAGGCCGAGCTGTATTTGGACGCTGTTTTTCACAACGTCGGCGGGCGCGAGCAATTCGACGACGTCGACGTTCAGCTGATACGCAGTGACCATGAGGACCCGCACAGCAACGAGGTGGCCCATGCGGCGCTGCGCGTGACCATTACNGCACAAGACCCCAGCAAGTTCGGCCGCATCTTCGCGGCTAAAACGACCGAATTAGCCTTGGCGGGCATTCCAGGCAACACCGGGCGCGGCGCGGCGGGCTTTAACGGCGGCCCGGCCATCATTCACTGGCCAGCGCTNATCAGCAGCCAACGTATAACNGAACGCGTCCACTTTGGCGGAACAACAACACAGGTGCTGCCCACCCAGCGTTTGGATTTGGAAGAGATCTACTACCANGAAACACCAACATCCATCGCGCCCGCACCGACAGGCCCAGTTGTNCGCATTCCATTTGGGCGCCTATTCGGCACNCGCTCCGGCGATAAGGGTGGTAACGCGAATTGCGGCGTGTGGGCAAAAACCGATGNNGCCTACAGCTTCTTGTTNGAGTACCTGACGGTAGATGAATTCAAACGCTTAGTTCCGGACTTTGGTCGATACNAAGTCGAGCGCTACGACATGCCCAACCTCAGAGCGATGAATTTCTACATCAAGGGCGTGCTTGGCACGGGAGCGGCGTCGAACCATCGCATCGACAAACAAGCGAAGTCGTTAGGCGAATATCTGCGCGCCAAGTACATCGAAGTACCCGAGGTACTGTCTGCTGGCCTAGGATAGAGCGATATAGAGAGCCGCTAGGTCAGACCTGACGCGGCGTTTTCGATATTGGGCTGTTCAAACAAGCGCTATGCAGACGTTTACCGACCCGCCAAGGAATGCTGAGCGCTGGTAAAGCGGGTCAGACCCAGCTCGGCTTGAATGCTATTCACGAAATCGCTTTGCATGTTGTCGAAAGGAATGCCGATGGAATCAGCAATTCTCACCATACGCTGAAAATTCGCGGCTACACCGGCAGCGTCCACCAACACCTTATCGCCGGCTGCTTGCCGCAANGCTAAGCGNGTTCGAGCGAGCTCTTGCTCATTTCGTNGNGCCAAACTCTCTGCGAAGTTCATCAGTTCGGCTCCATGCTCAATACCCTTGGCAGCGCTGGCCGCATCGCCATTTACGCCCTGCAAATCGACATCTGTCTCGGTGGTCATCGCGCTCACACGGAGCATCATTGCGTGTGCGCTGGTTCAGTAAAAACACTCGTTAACCGAAGACACGCGACCGGCGATTAGCTCCATTTGCANACGATTAATCGAACGGTTTTCGTCCTGCACCATGTTCTGCATGCTGGGCAAAGACAGATATTGCGCACCGGCGACTTGGTGCCAAGCGCGTACCGCATCTGGCACCAAGGACAGCGCACGCACCACATTATGCGCAAAGCCCGACTGCCATAGATCCGCCTCGTTTGCTTTCGCCCCCTCGGCAGGAATTGTTGGCACAAAACCCATATCGCTNACCAAGGTAGGAGGCATATAGCGAGACGGCTCTCCCGCCACAGGTTCAGGCAACGGTTCGACCGGCAAGCCCATGGCGCGATGGAATTCGTCAATGCTAAAGACCGTTACNGCGATGCCNACAAGCTCAACGTAGGCCGCTTTGCTGAGTCCATTCGCAGCATTGTCGTCCACTAAGGCTTGGGTAATGCGGTTCTGGTCGGTAATGATTCGGTGGACCGCATCGACCNCTCGCTCGGGCAACACGCCAGCNTGGTCATGCTTACCCTCCATNCCGTAGGGTGACAGCNCTTGCTTACGCTCAGCGCAANATGCACAGGTCAGCGCGTTGCGGGTTTCCAGAGCAATAGCGACCCGCTCGGCGCCGGTCCACCAATTACCTGGCTTGGCCAACTGCTGCCAGTAAGCGGCATAGGCCGCTGGGAGGTCTTTACGGATCTCAATTGCAAACACTGAATAGTCAAAGTAGTTCATGGACTGCACCTCGGGCTTTGGCCTACCAAGTGTCGACGAACGGGTATTTTTTCTCCGTGCGCGCTGGCACGGGCGGCAGGCGCTTCAGGCTTTCTGCTACCCAAGACCGCGTTTCCACGGGATCGATCACATCATCTAGGCCACCACCAGCAGCTGCGTTCACGGCCTTGGCGGATTCGTAGGCCCGATCCACCCGACGCTGAAATTCATCTGCACGTTCTTGCGGATCTTCAATGGCCATCAGTTCGTTGCGATAGCCAAGCTTTACCGAACCTTCGATGTTCATGCCTGCAAACTCGGCGGTCGGCCACGCGACTGTGAAAAAGCCAGCCAAGGCGCTGGCCCCGCACATGGCCTGCACACCCAAGCCGTAGGCTTTGCGCACGATCACACCGAACATTGGCGTTGTCAGGTTCGCGCCGGCATTGAACATGCGTACGCAGTGGCGGACCAAGGCCGTGGCTTCGACATCTGGTCCTACCATCATGCCCGGACAGTCCATTAGGCTGAGGATGGGAATATCAAAAGCATCGCAAAGCTGAATAAAGCGCGCGCCCTTGTCCGCGCCGTCAGAATCTATGGCGCCGGCTAAGTGGTGCGGGTTGTTGGCAATGACGCCCATGGGTTTGCCTTCTACCCGTATAAAGCAGGTAATCACGCCAATACCAAAGTCTTTGCGAATCTCCAGTACCGAATCTTTATCAGCTACGGTATCGATGATCTCGCGCATGTCGTACAGACGCAGTCGATTCTCAGGCACGATATGCCGCAGCTTGCGTTGATCCGGTGCCTGCCAATCCTGTCGGCTGCCTTGGAAATAGCTGAGGTACTTTTTCGCTACACGCACCGCTTCGGCTTCGTCCTCGACCAGAATATCCACAACCCCGTTGGGCACCTGAAAGGACATGGGACCAACTTCCTCCGGCGTGTAAATGCCCAGACCGCCACCCTCGATCATGGCCGGCCCACCCATGGCGATGGTGGAATCCTTGGTCGCGATGATCACATCGCAGCAGGCGAGCAGCGCGGTGTTGCCCGCGAAACAGCGACCGTGATTCACCCCAACCAAGGGCACGGCGCCAGAAAGCTTGGAAAAGGTCGTGAAAGTGGGTGTATCGAAGGCAACCGCAGGGCCGGTGCTGTCATCGCCGGGACGACCACCGCCGCCCTCGCCGAATAAAATCAGCGGAATGCGCCAGCGCAGGGCCAGCTCAAACATGCGGTCTTGCTTGTAGTGATTACGCGCCCCCTGCGTGCCCGCGAGCACCGTGTAGTCATAATGCACCACCATGGCTCGCGCGGCTTCGTCACCGAACAGATCTGCATTCACAGTACCGGTACCGGCTACCACGCCATCCCCCGGCGTGCGTTCGCGCAGCGAATCCATATCGTGACGTTTGTGCTGACGCGCTACGACCAACGGCCAGTATTCTTTGAANGANNCATCGTCCATCAACTCGGCGATGTTCTCNCGCGGCATNCGNCCGCCTCNGGCNTNTCNCTTNNCCACTGCTTCTTGACGATTCTNATCCAGGGTATACGCATGNCGGTCNTANTTTTCTTGCAGGTCTGCGCGAATATGATCNAGGTCCACNGCCTCGTCNGTNATTTGCGNACCNCCACTNACNTGNGCTTCTTCNACNAANACGATGGGNAAGCTTTCGCGNACNACNTCGCCNTCTGCCATGGTGANNTGNCGCACGATGCCGTCGAATTCAGCGGCGATGACATGTTCCATCTTCATGGCCTCGACCACCGCTAGCTGTTGACCGGCCCGCACTTCGTCGCCCACGGCTGCGTCAATCGACACAATGGTGCCTTGAATCGGTGAGCTCACACCCACAGATCCATCAGGGCCGTTGACTACGGCTGCTTCCTGCACCACTTCACTGCGACGGTTCTTCATTTCGGCATCGTGGGCGAACAAAGCCAGCGGGTCTGAAGTGTCTACGCGAGCGCCAGCAAAGCCGTCGCCAGACCCCCCCTGCTGCGCGCTCACAAAGCGATTACGCTGACCCGAAGGGGCCGCGAGTGTCTGCATGTTTTCATCTACCCAGCGGGTATGAATCGACGCCTCGACAAAGTCGGCATGACTCAAGATGTTCTGCAGAAAATCCGTGTTGGCACTGAGACCTTCGATACGAAATTCAGTTAGTGCCCTGCCCGCCTTGGCACAGGCCGCGGCAAAGTTGTCGGCCTTGGTCGAAACGATGACCTTGGCCAGCAGCGAATCAAAGGCCGTAGAAGTTTGATAACCGTTATAACCAAAGCCATCGACCCGAACGCCGGGGCCACTGGGGGGTTCGTAGGCAGTAAGCGTGCCTGCAGAGGGCAGCACCGAACCATCAGCGCTCAGAGTTTCTAAATTCACCCGGGCTTGAATGGCAAAGCCGCGTGGCTTTGCGGACTCTGCCAGACCTAGGTTCGCCAGTGATTCACCGCCGGCCACACGAATCTGGCTTTGCACCAAATCAACGCCGGTGACTTCTTCGGTAACCGTATGCTCCACTTGCAGTCGCGCGTTGGCCTCAATGAACACAAACTCAGAACCGCTGCCTGAGGCGTCGAGGAGAAACTCGAAGGTGCCCAAGCTTTGATAGTTCTGCGCCTGCGCGAAACGCACCGCCGCCTCAATCATGCGCTGCCGCAGCTCTTCATCCAGGGCTGGTGCAGGGGCTATCTCCACCACTTTTTGATTGCGCCGTTGGGCAGAACACTCACGCTCGCCGAGGTGCGTGATGCTGCCATGCTCATCGCCGATGATTTGCACTTCGATATGCTTGGCCTTGGGCAAGAAGACCTCGACGTAGACGTCTTCAATACCAAATGCAGCCTTCGCCTCGGACTGACAGCGCGTAAAAATTTCTGCCAGATCAGCCGCGTTCGTAACGGCACGAGTGCCGCGACCACCGCCACCTGCCAGCGCCTTGATGATGATGCCTTCGGGGTGCTGTCCGAAGAATGCTTGAGCCTCTGCTAAGGTCACCGCGCGATCAATGCCCTGCAGTACCGGCACATTTGCAGCAATGGCTGCTTCCCGCGCACGGGCCTTATCGCCAAACAAA
Organism: Gammaproteobacteria bacterium; assembly: GCA_002726925.1. Taxonomy (GTDB): domain Bacteria; phylum Pseudomonadota; class Gammaproteobacteria; order Pseudomonadales; family Azotimanducaceae; genus UBA4421. Next base: position 23,386 of record PBTJ01000044.1, read on the forward strand.
CTCAGGTGCTCTGCCGTGGGTCCAATGAACTTAATGCCCGCATTCGCGCAGGCGCTCGCAAATTCGGCCTGCTCAGACAGGAAACCGTAGCCTGGATGAATGGCATCGCAGTCACTAGCTTGGGCTGCTGCAATCACGCCCTCGATGTTGAGGTAAGCCCGCGCACCAAGCCCTTCCAACTGAACTGCCTCGTCTGCTACCTGTGTATGCAGGCTGGCTGCGTCGTCTTGGGAATACACGGCAACCGTGCGCAACCCCAGATCTTGCGCTGCCCGCGCAATACGTATGGCAATTTCTCCTCGATTCGCGATCAACACACCGCTGAACGTCATATTCCCTCCTGTATTAGCCCGATTCAAACCGCGCACGATTTGCGTCCAGCCTAAGCCCGCAATGGGCCAACTGACCCACTGCTAAATTGTTAGATAATGAGATACCCGCCCGCGGTCGGCAGTTTGATTGACTGCAGCGTTCTAGCTTTGGCCGTGACGAAGCACTTTGCCCGCTCGCGTGCCAGTCAGCTCACCGTCTCGAACGCTAACCGCTCCGTTCACAATGGTCGCCTTGAAGCCACGTGACTTCTGAATAAAGCGTGGCGCGCCATTAGGGAAGTCGTGAACCAACGTTGGCTGCAGTTCCGTGACTTGGTCCGCGTCGAAAACGTTAATGTCAGCCTTCATACCTAATGACAACACGCCTCTGTCAGTAAGCCCCAACACCTTAGCTGGACCACTGGTCATCTTCTC
>PBTJ01000045.1 GCA_002726925.1 Gammaproteobacteria bacterium
CGTGTCGCCCTATTGCAGAACACGATGCAGGCCGCCGCCAGCCATTTAGGCATTTCATGGACAGCACTTTGAGACGCGTTTTTGTATCTGATCTTCACCTCGAGTCTGCCGAAACACCGGCTTTTTCTGCCTTTGTGAATTTGTTGCAGCGCGAATCTCAAAGAGCCAATGAGATCTATCTGCTTGGTGATTTGGTCGAGATGTGGGTAGGCGACGACGACGATTCCCACTTAGCATTAACGCTGCAGGCAGTGCTGAAGCTAGCCAGCCAACAAACCCAAATCTACTTTCAGCATGGCAACCGAGATTTTTTGTTCGGCGATGATTTCTGTCAAAGCAGCGGCGCGACCTGGCTGCCAGATCCGTTTTTGCTTGACGATCACATATTACTCAGTCATGGCGATGGTTTTTGCACCGACGATCATGCTTACCAAGAAGTGCGGTCTTTACTCCGCAGCAAGGCATGGCAGGCGGATATTTTACAAAAGCCACTCACTGAGCGGCAAAGCATGGGCCGACAAATGCGGGAGCAAAGCAAGCAAACCAACTCGAACAAGTCGACCCAAATCATGGATGTGAACGGCGCCACTGTCGGGCAAACCATGCAAATCCATGGCGCTGACTTGCTCATACACGGACACACCCACCGACCCGGTGACTATCCGAGACGAGGTCAGGATGCCTATCGGCGCATCGTCTTAGGGGATTGGCATGATTGCGGTTGGCTGTGCCGTCAGGAGAACGACGCGTTTGCCCTAGAATGTTTCTCGCTGAATCGTTACTCGGCTGGCACACCGCTGTGAAAACGAAATTGCGCATCGACACGCGTCACGAGATCCGCATCTGCCGCCAAGAACTCGTCGATGCGTACACCTAACTCGTCATATCCACCAGCCTGCCGATTGGCTGATTCTGCGAGGCGCAAATACTCCTGATAGTGGCGCGCCTCAGAGTTCAGCAAGGATCGATAAAGACTCGCCACTTTCTCTGGCAATACTTTGGTTAGTCCCGCAAAGCGCTCACAGGACCGCGCTTCAACCACGGCCCCGCAGATCAGCAAATCCACCAAGCGTCTTGGCTCAGCCTTGCTCACGAGCTGATGCAGACCCTGGGCATATCTGGCGGAGCTGATTTGTTTGTAGACGATGCCATGGTCGGTCATGAGTTCAAGGACCTGCTCGAAATGTCGCAATTCCTCTCTGGCCAGCGACGACATCTTTTGCAGCAACTGCGGATACTCAACATATCGGTACATCATGCTAAGCGCTGTGCTTGCCGCCTTTTTCTCGCAGTTAGCGTGNTCCATCAGGAGCATGGGCAATTGTTCGGCCGCTAGCTGAAACCAAGCGCCGGGAGTACTCACGGTCAAGAAATCGGTCACTACATCAAGTGCGTCGTGGTTGCGCCTTAACTGCGCATGTGTCGTCACGCGGGTACCTTGAAGTTGCGTTCGTAGTGGGCTTTGGCGCGCTGAAAACTCTCCGCGTCTATAAGCTGCATTGCATGCAGGGTATCCAGCTCAGGTGTCGGCTGATGGTTTGGCGCCGCTCGTCCAGCAGCTTCAGGCGCTAGAGACAAGCCCACACTGGCCAANGATTGCTCTCGACGCACCATAAATCGCAGCAGCTGATACTGACCTTCTTTCGCGTCCACATCTGCTAGNCCGGCGTCGGCTAGGGCCGCTTGCAATAAACTGTGGTTGTCGCATATCAACAGCGCGTCCAAAACTTCATCGCGAACTCGAGTNAGGCGCTCACGTACGGCGTCCTNCTGCGTCGCGTCATAGCCGTTCCACTGCACGATCTCATGTGCAAAGCGTTTACAGCCACGACANACCAGNTCGCCATAGGTTGTTGAGCAAATNCCTACACAGGGTGTCCGTTTGTTTAACTGCATGCTGTGCTCACGGTCCCTTAAGAATGATTGTGAAGATCCAATACGTTCGTATCGACCAAGAAGCTCAGCTCTTGCTGGCGCTTGGAAGCATCGCTTCGGGCCGCTGAAAGCTTCGCTAAATAGTCTGCTCCCACGTCGCCCGTTACATACTTACCGTCGAAGGCGGAACANTCGAAGTCTTGCACGTGTGGATTACCTTCGTGACAACTCTTTTTTAGATCTTCTATGGACTGNTANACNANCCANTCNGCNCCAATNNTNTNNGCNACCTCNTCNTCNGANCNTTGNTGNGCGACAAANTCGTNNCGNGCNGGCATATCGATGCCGTAAACGTTTTGATAGCGCAGTGCTGGTGCAGCGCTTGCCATGTACACCTTGCGCGCCCCAGCCTCTCGGGCCATTTGAATGATCTGGGTAATCGTCGTGCCTCGCACGATCGAATCATCAACCAGTAGTACGTTCTTGCCCCGGAATTCCAGATCAATGGCGTTCAGTTTTTGTCTAACGGAGTCTCTTCGCTGTTTTTGGCCTGGCATGATGAATGTTCGACCGATATAGCGGTTCTTCACGAACCCCTCGCGAAATTTCGTACCCAGTTCATGGGCCATTGGCAACGCTGCGGTTCGGCCGGTGTCGGGAATTGGAATGACCACATCGATATCGTGGTCGTGCTGAGAGAACTGACCAAGAATCCTCCGCGCCAGATGCTCACCCATCCGCAAGCGGCTTTTGTAGACGGAAATCTCNTCGATGATGGAATCTGGGCGTGCGAAGTACACATGCTCAAAGATACACGGTGTAAGCTTTGGACTGGCAGCACACTGGCGACGGAATATTTCGCCTTCGTTAGAAATAAATATCGCCTCACCGGGCGCNACATCGTCGATCCTCGAATAGCCCANTATGTCGAGCGCGACGGACTCGGAAGCCAGCATGTATTCTGTGCCGTTCTCAGTCTCTCGGCTGCCNTACACCAGCGGACGGATGCCATAAGGATCGCGAAACCCAAGCAGTCCAGAACCGATNACCATGGCCACGACCGCATAAGCGCCCCGACATCGCTGGTGCACNGCNCCCACCGCTTTAAACATTTCCGTTGGAGATGGGTTGATGGCATGNAGCACGCTCAACTCGTTGGCTAACACGTTCAGCAACACTTCCGAGTCACTGCTGGTATTGATATGCCGCAGGTCCTCAGCGAACAGGTCACTCATNAACTCTTCGGTGTTGGTCAGGTTCCCGTTGTGCGCAAGCGCGATACCGTAGGGCGAATTCACATAGAGGGGTTGGGCCTCGGCAGAACTGGTCGATCCGGCTGTTGGATAGCGGCACTGGCCAAGGCCCACATTACCCTGCAGCCGCTGCATATGTTGGGCTTGGAAAACGTCTTTGACCAAACCATTGTCTTTGCGCAGNTAGCAGCGTCTGCCGTCACTGGTGACCATTCCCGCGGCGTCTTGGCCGCGGTGCTGAAGTATGGTGAGGGCGTCGTAGATGTCCTGTTTGACTTCGTTGCGGGCAACTATCCCTACTATTCCGCACATTGGATCATTACTTCCACGCTATTCTTCAAAATAATCCAAATCGTCGTATCCATCCGTCGGCTCGACATCTGGCGTTTCCTCACNACTGAAGTCCAGATCTTCAAGGGTAGGCCGTTCCGGTGGGTCTTCCAGATTTTCGCTGGCAATATCCACAACGGTTAGCACTTCGTCTTCGAACTGCAAAAAACTGTATTTCAGCTCTGATGCCGCCCACCAATTCGTGTCGGAGAACATACTCTGGCTGACCATAAGCAAGATCGTTACCAAAATACCGCCGCGAACGGTGCCGAAAGCAAAGCCTAGTATGCGATCTGTGCTCGACAAGCCCGAGCGAGTAACGAGCTGACCGAGCCCCCATCGAATCATGCTGGCGGCGGCCAATGTGGCAATAAGAACGATTAGAAATGCTGCGATTTGGCCAAACTGCTCCTCGCCTAAGTATTCCGCAAACTCTGTCGCGACGGCGGGCCCAAACCAGATACCGAANAGAAACGCNGCTACCCATGAGGCGAGTGAAAACGCCTCTCGGNTGAACCCGCGGGAGAGGCCAACGAGCGANGAGAGCAGCACGATGGCGATAATGATGTANTCCAGATGCGACATTTTTCCCGCTTGCAATGAATGCCTAAGAGCCAAGGACTCTAATGCGTCATAGCTACCACAATAGCTTCAACCCCATATGTCTGGNTATAAGATGTGCGCTTTTNCTTNGCGAGAGTATGACTGAGCATTGGACCCACCGCGACCCGATAGCGAATTTTTTCGCCGCCTAAACCGCGTTGTTTGTAATGGGAGATAAATGCTTCCTCGCCATCGCCAAGTAGCTGCTCGCGCATTTTGCGAGCGTTGACTTGCTCATCGAATGTAGCAAGCTGCACGGCGAAAACTACCGTTTCATCGCGTATCGGCAGCAATATGGGTTCACCAAAACGAGTGCCGTTCTCAACCCAGTAGCCGTCTGCGTCGACCATTTNGCGTATGCCATCGACTTTCTCCTGCAGCTTCGAGTCAGCAAACGCTTGATCCATGGCCTGTTGGTCTTGCTCCATCTGAACAATCAACGCCTCTACCTCGGCCCGGGGGTCAACATTCTCAAATTTTTGGGTGTTGTTGAGATCTGAAGTTGAGGAAAAATTCTGCAGCGAGGGCGCGGGGGCATCAAAAATCATGGGTAAAAAAATTGCCGCCAAGGACAGTAAGAAGATTGTGCCGATCAGCCTATAGCGAGTGACTTCGTTCATGGTCCTATCATGCCAGCCAAGCGCATTGCTCAACAGCGCTAAAGGACCCAAATATCACGATGACCTCGCCAGTGTGCGTGCGCTCATGCGCCATGGTCAGCGCCTGCTGAGTGTTTTCCGCTGTCTCTTTGTCTTCACACAAGGTTTCGACGAGTGCACGCGCTGTCATTTGACGATCACCGTGGCTATCAACGAATAACCAAGGCACGTCATTACCAACTGAATCGATAACGCTCTGATAAAAACCCCGGTGATCCTTGCCGGCTAGCATGGCGCAAACAAAGTAGGCTGGCCGGAGTTTTCTTGAGGCCAACTCATTCAAAAAGAACCGCGCACCGTCTGGGTTATGGCAGACATCGAGTACCCACATACGGTCCTTAGTTCGCCGGATGTCCATGCGCCCAGGCATATCCAAAGCAGAGCAGCGCGCGATTAGATCCAGGTTGAGGTCGACCATGTCAGCAACTGCCTCACAGGCCAAAGCGATGTTATGTGGTGCGATGGCCGTGAGCGGAATCTCGAGCGACGCTTGGTCTTGTCGGATCAACTGCCAAGTGCCTTGGTCGATATCGATAGAACTGGAGAAATCCACACCCCAACATCTCGGCTTTAGAGCTAGCGCATCACAGCGCTGCAGGACGCTTTCTGGCATATCCTGACCCAGCACCACATGCTGTCCGCTGCGCAAAATACCCGCTTTCTCAACGCCAATGGCTTCTCGTGTGTCGCCTAAAAATACCTGATGGTCCAGTCCAATACTGGTAATGACCGCGACGTCTGGGTCGATGGCGTTGAAGGCATCCAAACGACCACCCAGTCCAATTTCAAGAATTGCCACATCGACTTGGGCTTGGGCCATGCAATATAGGGCCGCCAGTGCGCTGAATTCAAAGTAAGTCAGCGCTATGCCACCTCGAACCAAGTCAATGGCAGCAAAGGCAGCGCAAATCTCTTCGTCGTCTGCATCGCGCCCATGCAAACGAATTCGCTCATTAAACCGCCAAATATGCGGCGAAAGAGTGCTACCCACGCGATACCCACCCTGCAACAGCAGGGCTTCAATCATTCTGCAGGTGGTGCCTTTACCGTTGGTACCGGCCACAGTGATAACCGCGGGGGCGGGATTGTGTAGCTGCATTCGGTCCAATACTTGATTGAACCGCTCCAAACCCATGTCGATGACTTCGGTATGTTGCTGGCTGATGTAATCTAGCCAACCCGTTAGGTTTTGAGTGTTAGCCATCGAGTCCATTACGAATGTCTGCGATTGCGGTCTGCAATCGCTGCGAGGCGGTCGCAGGATCTGGGCTATCGGCCATCAATTGCACCAGCGCACTACCCACCACAACACCGTCAGCATGAGCACTGACCGCTGCTGCAGACTTTGCATCTTTGATACCAAACCCCACGCAAATCGGCACATTGGTCAACGTTTGTAAGAAGCTCATACGCTCCGCCACCTCATCAACAGCCAGTGCCCCACTGCCCGTGGTTCCCTTAAGCGAAACGTAATACAAGAAACCGCTACCAGTCGTTGCAATTTCTCGAGCACGCCGGTCCGCCGTGGTTGGCGCTATAAGCGATACTAAGTCCATACCTTCAGCACTGAGTGTTTGACGCAAATCAGCCGCCTCTTCCTGCGGTAGATTCACCATTATTAACCCATCAACACCGGCTTCTTTAGCGCGCTGAGCGAAATTGGTCATCGCCAAAATCGAATTGAGATAACCCATCAGCACAACAGGTGTCGTACTGTTAGAGGCGCGGAACTCGACCACCATATCGAGCACTTTGGTTAGGGTCATACCGTTGGCAAGTGCACGCTCGTTGGCCGCCTGAATCGCAGGCCCTTCAGCTTCCGGATCTGAAAACGGGATACCCAACTCCAGCAAATTCGCTCCGCCGGCAACAAGGCTGTGCAAGGCCGGTACGGTAAAGTCGACGCCAGGATCCCCTGCGGTAATAAACGTCACGAGGGCTTTCTTGCCCTGCTGCCCCAACCGTTCGAATTCAGCCGCGATGCGGCCTTGGTTCGCAGGCACGGCGTTCATCAGAGGGTAATTCCGTCGATATCGGCGACGGTCAGAATGTCTTTGTCACCGCGCCCGCTTAGATTCACCAAAATGATTTGATCTGCCGACATCTTCGGTGCATTTTCTACCACCCAAGCCAACGCATGACTGGTCTCCAACGCCGGCAGGATCCCCTCTTGACGATTCAACATGCGGAACGCCGCCATGGCCTCATCGTCTGTTGCGGCCGCGTAAGTGGCTCGCCCAATATCTTTAAGATAAGAATGCTCAGGGCCAACGCCCGGGTAGTCGAGTCCCGCTGATACCGAATGAGTTTCCATTATCTGACCGTCTTCATCTGACATCAGGTACGAGCGATTGCCGTGCAACACGCCTACTTTACCATCGTTCAGCGGTGCGGCATGGGCACCGGTGCTGATGCCATGCCCCCCTGCCTCAACGCCAACCAAATCAACATCGGTGTCATTGATGAACGGATGAAAAATACCCATTGCATTGGAACCGCCACCTACACAGGCAACCACTACGTCGGGCAGCTTGCCAACCTGCTGTAGCATTTGTGCGCGGGCTTCCTGACCGATAATCGAGGCGAAGTCGCGCACCAGCATTGGATACGGATGAGGCCCTGCCACCGTGCCGATAATGTAGTGGGTGTCATCAACGTTAGTCACCCAGTCACGCATGGCTTCGTTCATGGCATCTTTCAGCGTCTTGGAACCCGAGGTTACGGGGATGACGTTGGCGCCCATCAACTTCATGCGATAAACGTTCAGGCTCTGACGATGAACATCTTCTTCGCCCATGTAGACATCGCAGGACAATCCGAGCCTGGCTGCTACGGTTGCCGTGGCCACACCGTGCTGACCAGCGCCGGTTTCAGCAATCACGCGAGGTTTACCCATGCGCTTGGCCAACAAGGCTTGGCCAATGGTATTGCAGACCTTGTGCGCGCCCGTGTGATTGAGGTCCTCGCGCTTCAGATAAATTGCAGCGCCGCCAAGGGACGCAGTAAGGCGTTCGGCCAAATACAGCGGCGTTGGTCGCCCAACAAAATGCGCGAGATCCTCGTGCAGTTCTTTTTTGAAATCCGGATCGTTCTTCATCTCGGCGTAGAGTACCGCCAGACTATCGAGGGCATGGGTCAGTGTTTCCGCGACAAACCTCCCGCCAAACTGACCGAAGTATCCGCTATCCGTGGGTTGCGCATAGGTTTGCGCTGCATTTGCATCCAAGATTGGTTCAGCCATGTTTTGCCTTTTCGATAAAAATTGTCATTTTGCTGTGGTCCTTCACACCCTTTTGCCCGCTCTCTACGCCTCCGGCAACGTCGACCCCAAAGGGCCGAGTTTGCTCAATCGCTTTGGCCACATTGTCAGGGTCTAGACCCCCTGCCAATATTAGCCGAGTGTCGATATTGCGTGGCCATAAGTTCCAGTCAAAAACTCTACCCGTCCCGCCTTTAAGCTGCGGATCGTGGGTATCCAGTATGATTCCCCAAGCATCATGGTAGGAACTTGCCAAACCGGCCAGATCCATTGTTGCGCTGACGCCCAGAACCTTGATGTAGGGCCGCTGAAACTGCCCACAATATTCGGGGCTCTCATCGCCGTGAAACTGCAGCAGGTCGAGTTCTACCCTATCTAGGACCTGAAACACTGTCTCCGCGGACGCGTCAACGAATAATCCAATACGCTGCACTCCGGGGTGCACATTATTCACACTTGCGCATAAATCCGCTGCACAGCTTGGTTCAACATACCGCGGACTGGCGGCAAAAAAATTGAAGCCTATGGCATCTACACCAGCGTTCGCGGCAGCCAGCGCGTCTTCCAGCGTTGTTATGCCGCAAATTTTGCACCAAGTTGTCGCTGAAACGTCCATCCATAGGGTCCGGCTTGTAGCATCGGTCTGCGCATTCAATCTGCTGCTTCGAGTGCGGCCGACTAAGCGCAAAATACTATACCCATCGACATAGTCTACAAAGCGCAGATCTGTTATCCGGCTGATGGTAGAGACTATGTCTCAATGCGCAGTATCAGCGCCGCCGTATCAGTGGGGGCAAGGGCGGATCGGGAAAATCCTGCTGAGGATAAGCAACTTCCGCCAAATACAGGCCTTGAGCAGGCGCCGTAATGCCTAGCCGCTGGCGATCCTTAGCCCCAAGCAGTGATTGCAGGAAGCCACGCGCGGCGCCGGATCCTACTTGATGCAGCCCAGAAGCAATGTTGCGCACCATATGCAACAAAAACGCATTTGCCTCAATGTTCATAATCACAATATTCCCCTCGCGCCGCACCTCACAGCGGTCGACACGCCGCATGGGCGTCAAAGATTGACATCCAGCCCCGCGAAAACTGCTGAAGTCATGCTCACCCAGCAGAGTCTGTGCCTCTACGTGCATGGCATTCTCATCCAAAGCATCCGAACACCAAGTTAAATCGCTCAAAAAAGGATTAGATCTACCCTGATCATGAAACAAATAGGTATAGCGCCGCGCCACGGCATCAAAGCGCGGGTGAAATTCGGCTGAAACGGATTTGAACCAAGAGACCTGTATGCTTGCCGGCGTAAGCCCGTTCACTCCGCGAAGCCACTGGCTGATCGGTCGTTCGGCATTGGTTGAGAATGAAGCAATCTGACCCGTGCCATGTACCCCAGCGTCGGTACGCCCCGCCGCACGCAGGGCGATCGGCTCATTAGCAATGGTGCCGAGAGCGCGTTCAAGTTCGCCTTGAATGGCCACTTGCCCGGGCTGGCGCTGCCAGCCACGAAAGGCGCCACCATGGTACTGCACACAAAACGCAAAATGGTGTCGCTGGTGCGTAACGTCGCTTATCTCAGTCATCACCGCCGTCTAAGCGGGCCATAATGCGACGAGCAACGTCTTGCTGCTCAGCCGACCCATCGGCAATGACTTCTTGGAGCATATCTCGCGCGCCATGCTCATCGCCCATCTCAATATAGGCTTCGGCTAGCTTCAGTCGAGTCGTAAAGACGTCCTGCTTTACGCTGCCTTCATCATCCTGGGAATCTTCGGCCGCATAAGCGCCTTTCTCTTCTTGTTCACCTAATGCATCGGGCAACGTCGCTGCCATACTCACTGTCGGCTCTGCCTGATTGGGTTCGAAGTCGCTCGCGTCATCGCTCTTACTTCCTAGCACGCCTTCGAGTTCTTGTTCCTGGTGCACTGCGCGCCGCCGCAGTAAGACGACCACAAGAAGCACAATGATGGCCACGCCCGCGAGCAAACCCACTGAACCAAACGCTACCAGGGTGTCCAAAAAACGTGTCAAGACACCTGATTCCTCTTCGCGAATTTGTTGCTCGATCTGATCAAGGTCAAAGGCATCGTAAACCACCGCGCTCGGTTGTTGTGGAGGGTCGGGCATCGTGGCGAGTGGTTCGAGTTCTTGGTCTATCGCCGGTTCA
>PBTJ01000046.1 GCA_002726925.1 Gammaproteobacteria bacterium
TGAGATGGTGATGCCTGGCGACAACATTAAGATGGTTGTTGAGTTGATCTGTCCGATTGCGATGGACGATGGCTTGCGCTTTGCGATCCGCGAAGGCGGTCGTACGGTAGGCGCCGGCGTCGTCGCAAAGGTCATTGACTAGGGCGGATACAAGCAGCGCGGCGTCCCTTCGGCCCAATCTCATTTTCCTGAGATCATTGGTTGCTCGGGTGCTTATCAGTCTGTATGATTCGCGGCCCTATCAGGGGAGGAGGACAGGTGCGTAGTAGCGCTGTAAGCCCTCGAAGATAGATTTGCGAGGGGGAGGCGTTTATCGCGGCAACTGCCTAGCAAAAAAGTTCTAAGTAACTGCCATTTGTGAATGCTTAGCAGATGCAGGGGCCTTGGGACTGCTCTTTAACAGGAGAAATGCTCGATTACCCGCGCTGGCGAGACAAATTCGCGCCCGGGAAATGGGCAACTTTTTAATCGGGTTTGGAGTTCGTCAGTGCAGAACCAGCGTATTCGCATTCACTTAAAGGCATTTGATCATCGCCTGATCGACGTCTCGACGCAGGAAATTGTCGACACAGCTAAGCGCACTGGTGCGCAAGTACGCGGTCCCATTCCACTGCCGACACGTAAAGAGCGTTTTACGGTCTTGATATCACCTCACGTGAATAAAGATGCGCGCGACCAGTACGAAATTCGCACCCATAAAAGACTCCTGGATATAGTAGAGCCAACGGAAAAAACCGTCGACGCGCTGATGAAGCTCGACCTGGCGGCCGGAGTGGAAGTACAGATTAGTTTGAATTGAGTTGAAGCTGTCTCACCAGCAATGGTCAGGCAGCTTTTTATTGTTTGATACCAAAAGACTCCGATAGGGAGTCGGCGTAGGGCGCAAGCCGGACTTTTATCCTCTACCCCGTGCGGGTGGCAGAGGCGGGAAAGTCCGCACGCCGTTTAAGCGCCGCCGGTACAACACTGCAGGAACGCTGAAGGTAGGAAAGCCAATGGCAATTGGATTGATTGGTAAAAAGAGTGGTATGACCCGAATCTTCAATGAAGAAGGTGTATCCGTTCCCGTAACGGTCATTGAAGCAGAGCCAAATCGCGTCACTCAAGTGAAAAGCGTAGAAAGCGATGGCTACAAGGCGATTCAGGTAACCACCGGTGAGCGCCGTCGTAGCCGCGTCACCAAAGCAATGGCAGGTCATTTTGCCAAGGCAAATTCTGGTAGCGGACGCGGCCTCTGGGAATTTCGCGTAGACGAAGTGGACGCAGTAGAACTGGGTGGCGAGCTCTCGGTGGAGCAATTCGAAGCCGGCCAAATCGTCGACGTACAAGGTACTTCTAAAGGTAAGGGCTACGCCGGAACGATTAAGCGCTGGAATTTCCGTGGTCAAGATAACACTCACGGTAACTCTATTTCTCACCGTGCACCGGGCTCTATCGGGCAATGCCAAACACCTGGACGAGTCTTCAAGGGCAAAAAAATGTCCGGCCACATGGGCGCTGCTCGAGTCACCACTCAGAATTTGGAAATCGTTCGCGTAGACGCGGAACGTAACTTGATTATGGTCAAGGGCGCGGTTCCTGGTGCGCCGGGCGGAGACGTTTGCATACGGCCTGCTGTCAAAGCACGTTCAGGCTCAGGAGATGCGAAATGAATTTGAACCTTGCAGTAGATGGCGGCAGCGTCGAAGTCGCAGACACCGCGTTTAGCCGAGAATATAACGAAGCCCTTGTGCATCAGGTCGTTGTTGCATACATGGCAGGCGCTCGACAAGGTTCGCGTGCACAGAAAAATCGCTCCGCAGTCAGTGGTGGCGGCAAGAAGCCATGGCGACAAAAGGGTACCGGTCGTGCAAGAGCGGGTACCACGCGCTCACCCATTTGGCGCTCCGGTGGCGTCACGTTTGCAGCGCAACCACAGGACCACTCGACAAAGGTCAATCGCAAAATGTATCGCGGCGCGCTGCAATGCATCGTCTCCGAGTTGATCCGTCAAGAGCGCTTGGTCGCCATTGANTCCTTCTCNGTTGAAGCTCCAAAAACCAAAACGCTGCTCGGTAAGCTGAAAGAACTTGATATCTCCGGNGCACTGATCGTGACGGCAGAAGTCGACGAGAACCTTTATCTGGCCGCGCGTAACGTCAAAGGCATTGACGTGCGCGACGTTGAAGGCATCGATCCGGTCAGTCTAATTAGCTACGAAAAGGTGCTGATCACGGTGCCAGCGCTGAAGAAGTTGGAAGAGGTGCTCGCATGAATCAGGAACGCATCTTTACTGTTCTGCGAGAGCCGCACATTACTGAAAAAGTATCTGTGCAAGGCGAAGTGGCTAATCAGTACGCCTTCAAAGTAGCGCCTGACGCGACTAAGTTGGAAATCCGCGCTGCGGTCGAGAACATTTTTAATGTCTCCGTGACCAAGGTCACCACCGCTAACGTCAAAGGCAAGCTGCGCCGNACGATGCGTGGTATGTCGCGCAAAAAGAACTGGAAAAAAGCATACGTCACTGTAGCTGCGGGCCAAGAGCTCGACTACATGGTGGCGGAATAAGGGTTAAGGCATGGCAGTTGTAAAGGCAAAACCAACNTCAGCAGGGCGCCGCTTCGTCGTCAAGGTTGTTGATTCGGAGCTGCATAAAGGGGCACCGCATAAAGCNCTGATCAGCCCGCAGAAAAAAACTGGCGGTCGTAATAATGCCGGTCGTATCACCACGCGTCACCGCGGTGGTGGTCACAAACAGCATTATCGGACAATCGATTGGAAGCGAGGCAAGGACGGTATTCCTGCGGTAGTNGAGCGTTTGGAATACGACCCCAATCGAACGGCCAACATTGCGTTATTGAAGTATGCCGACGGCGAGCGTCGCTACATTATTGCGCCCAAGGGTGTGCACGCAGGCGATCCCATCATGAGCGGTCCGAGCTCGCCGATTAAGCCCGGTAACGCGTTGGCTATCCGGAATATTCCAGTGGGCAGCGTGATTCACTGTGTCGAGCTCAAGCCCGGTAAAGGCGCACAAATGGTTCGCAGCGCAGGTGGCTCGTGCCAGTTGGTCGCCCGAGAAGGCAGTTACGCCACATTGCGCATGCGGTCTGGCGAGATGCGTCGCGTGTTAAGCGAGTGCCGTGCCACGCTTGGCGAAGTCGGCAATAACGAACACAGCCTCCGCTCCCTGGGTAAGGCAGGTGCGAAGCGCTGGCGCGGTGTCAGACCCACCGTTCGTGGTGTAGCAATGAACCCAGTCGACCACCCGCATGGTGGTGGTGAAGGTAAGACCTCTGGTGGCCGTCACCCAGTTACACCTTGGGGTGTGCCTACTAAGGGGCACAAGACCAGAAAGAACAAGCGTACNGACGATCTTATCGTTCGTCGTCGCGGCAAGCGCTAAGCAAGCGTTAAAGGAGAGCGGTAAGTGCCCAGATCACTATTTAAAGGTCCCTTTGTCGACACCCATCTGTTGAAGAAGGTTGAGAAAGCAGTCGAAAACAATGAACGACGTCCTATCAAGACATGGTCGCGCCGTTCCATGGTNATGCCAGAAATGGTCGGTTTAACGATAGCGATTTATAACGGTCGCCAACATGTGCCGGTCGTGATTAACGAAGACATGGTCGGCCACAAGTTGGGTGAGTTTGCGCCAACGCGAACTTATCGCGGCCACGCGGCAGATAAGAAAGCCAAGCGCTAAAGCGGCGAAGGAATTAGAGGAAGACGATGCAAGTCAGTGCCATAGCAAAACGCCTACAAATTTCGCCGCAAAAAGTGCGGCNGGTCGCCGATCAAGTGCGCGGCAAGCCTGTNGCTGATGCGCTGGATATCCTGAACTTCAGCACGAAGAAGGGTGCCTTGCTCGTGAAGAAGACTGTTGAGTCGGCCATCGCAAATGCCGAGCACAACGAAGGCGTTGANGTTGATGATCTGCGAATTTCAGAGATCTATGTCAATGAAGGCATGACGATGAAGCGCATCCGTCCACGTGCCAAGGGCCGAGCAGACCGAATATTAAAGCGTAGCTGTCACATCACTGTGACGGTATCGGATACGGAATAAGAGAACAGTATGGGTCAAAAAGTACATCCAACCGGTATTCGCCTTGGCATTGTCAAGGATCACACCTCTGTCTGGTATGCGGACAAAAAGAGTTATGCAGACTATCTGCTCAATGACTTGCAGGTGCGTCAATACCTGCGTAAGCGTCTATCTGACGCGTCAGTGGGGCGCATTGAAATCGCCCGCCCGGCGCAGACAGCTCGGGTAACCATCCACACTGCACGTCCAGGTATCGTCATCGGTAAGAAAGGCGAGGACGTCGATAAGCTGCGTAAGGAATTGTCCAAGCGTATGGGTGTGCCAGTGCACATCAACATCGAAGAAATTCGCAAGCCAGAGCTCGATGCAGTTCTGGTTGCACAAAACGTTGCCCAGCAGCTCGAGCGTAGAGTGCAGTTTCGTCGCGCCATGCGCCGGGTAATTCAAAACGCGATGCGTCTGGGTGCCGAAGGCATCAAGGTGCGCGTCGCTGGCCGTTTGGGAGGCGCAGAAATCGCTCGATCCGAGGTGTATCACGAAGGGCGAGTGCCTCTGCACACGCTGCGGGCAGATATTGATTACGCGACGTATGAAGCCGAAACCACCTACGGAATCCTAGGCATAAAGGTCTGGATCTTTAAGGGTGAAGTAATCGGCTCGACCCCGCCGGCAGCAGCGCCGCAGGGTTAGAGAGGGGATAGGACAAGGTCAGCCCGCGCGAGCGGGACAAGTACAGATAGTTAAGAACGAAGATGTTACAGCCAAAAAGAACGAAATTTAGAAAGATGCACAAAGGCCGCAACCGCGGTCTGGCATTGCGAGGCTCCAAAGTTAGCTTTGGCGAGTTTGGCTTAAAAGCCGTTGGTCGAGGTCGTATGACAGCCCGCCAAATTGAGGCTGGTCGTCGGGCCATGACGCGTCGTATTCGTCGTGGCGGGAAAATTTGGATCCGTGTGTTTCCAGATAAGCCAATTACCAANAAGCCCTTAGAGGTTCGCCAAGGTAAGGGTAAGGGTAGCGTCGAGTACTGGGTTGCGCTGATTCAGCCGGGCAAGGTGCTCTACGAGATGCAGGGTGTGCCTGAGGACATCGCTCGCGAAGCATTAAGTCTCGCCGCCGCTAAACTGCCATTCAAAACAGTCTTTGTGAAACGGACGGCGATGTAATGAAGGTCCAAGAAATTCGAGAAAAAAGTCAGGACGAACTGCAGGCGGAGATTTTGCGTCTGCAGCGCGAGCACTTCTCGCTGCGCATGCAGAGAGCAAGCGGTCAGTTGGGNCAGACCCATCTGTTAAAGGAGGTGCGCCGTGATATCGCTCGAGTCAAAACAGTGATGAAGGAGACGCAAGATGTCTGATGCCTCAGAGGTAAAAGCGAGCAACCCGCGCGCCGTATCAGGCGTTGTTGTGAGTGATCGCATGGAAAAAAGCATCACTGTAAAGGTAGAGCGTCGGGTCAAGCACCCGGTCTACGGAAAGTTCGTGCGTAAGTCCTCGAAGATTCACGCACACGANGAAAACAACGATTGCAACGTGGGCGATACGGTAACCGTCGTGGAGTGCCGACCCCTTTCCAAGACGAAAACTTGGACGCTGCAGAGCATTGACGTTCGATCCACCGGAGTCTAACGAACCATGATTCAGACAGAAACAATGCTTGAAATCGCTGATAACAGCGGCGCTCGCAAGGTGCAGTGCATCAAGGTGTTGGGCGGCAGCCATCGTCGCTATGCCGGTATCGGCGACATCATCAAAGTGACGGTGAAGGAAGCGATTCCTCGCGGCAGGGTGCGTAAGGGGCAGGTTATGGACGCCGTTGTCGTTCGCACGCGTAAGGGTGTGCGTCGTCAAGATGGCTCTTTGATCAAGTTTGACCAAAACGCAGCAGTGTTGCTGAACGCCAACAAGCAGCCCATCGGCACACGCATTTTTGGGCCGGTGACCCGCGAGCTGAGATCAGAGCGGTTTATGCGCATCGTTTCGTTGGCCCCTGAAGTTTTATAGGTAGAAGACGAACACCGTTGCGTGTTTGGAATGAGTTAGAGAAGAGATTCGTAAGAGATAACGGCATGTTGAAGATCAAAAAAAATGACGAAGTGATCGTGATCGCTGGTCGTGACAAAGGCCGGCGCGGCGAAGTACTCAACGTACTCAAAGACGGGCGATTGATGGTTTCAGGCATCAATATGGTGAAGAAGCATAAGCGTCCGAACCCGAATTCGGGTGACCAAGGGGGCATTGTGCCTCAAGAAGCGCCAATTCAGGTTTCAAATGTCGCCATCTGGAACCACGAGGCTGAAAAGGCTGACCGCGTAGGCTTAAAAATTGAAGAAGGGCGCAAGGTGCGCATCTTTAAGTCCAACGGCAAAGAGATTGATGAATAGCAATGGGTAAATTATACGAACGCTACCGCAGTGAGATCCGGCCGCAGCTGCAAAAGGATTTGGAAATTTCCAACCCAATGGCTGTGCCCAAGATCACCAAGGTCACACTGAACATGGGCGTGGGCGAAGCCATTGCCGACCGCAAAGTTATGGAATCTGCAGTAACGGATATGACAGCAATCGCGGGTCAACAACCAGTGATTTGTTTGGCTCGAAAGTCAGAAGCAGGCTTCAAAATTCGCGAAGGCTACCCCATCGGCTGCAAGGTCACACTGCGCAGTGAGCGCATGTACGATTTCATCGAGCGTCTGGTGGACATCGCGATNCCGCGTATACGCGANTTCCGCGGGTTAAACCCCAAGGCCTTTGACGGGCGCGGCAATTTCAGCATGGGTATTACCGAGCAAATCGTGTTTGCGGAAATCGATTACGACAGGATCGACAAAATTCGTGGCATGGATATCTGCGTGACCACCACAGCACAAACAAATGAAGCGGCTCTTGAACTATTGAAAGCGTTCAAGTTCCCGTTTCGTTCACAGAATTAAAGGGATAAGAGGCTAAGAATGGCTAAACGATCCATGATCGAACGCGAAAAGAAGCGTACCAAGGCACGAGCGAAGTACGGTGNCAAGCGAGACGCANTCAAAGCAATTATTGCCGACAGAAATGTCAGCGATGAAGACCGCTGGGATGCGCAACTGAAGCTTCAGGCNCAGCCTAGAGACGCCAGTCGCGCGCGCCAACAACGTCGATGCGGGCTTACCGGTCGCCCTCANGCGGTTTATCGAAAGTTCGGACTATCACGCAACATGTTGCGCGAAGCCGCTATGCGCGGCGATGTTCCGGGTCTGGTCAAGGCAAGCTGGTAGGAAATAAATCATGACGATGCAAGATCCCATATCAGACCTGCTGACCCGTCTGCGCAATGCTCAGATGGCAGGGCATGTTGACGTGCAAATGCCGCACTCGAAGGCTAAGTGCGCNATTCTTGATGTTTTGGTCGGGGAGGGCTTCATCGAGGGATATACGGTCTCAGAGGAAGTGAAGGCTGAGATTACGGTGCAGTTGAAGTACCACAACGGCGGCCCGGTGATTGAAGAAATTTCCCGCGTCAGTCGTCCAGGGCTGCGAATTTACAAAGAGAGCAATGACATNCCTAAGGTGCGTGGCGGACTCGGCATCGCCATCGTCAGCACAAACAAGGGTGTTATGACCGATAAAGCCGCCCGTGCCCATGGCATCGGTGGTGAAGTGCTCTGTACGGTATTTTAGGAGAACGCCATGTCACGCGTAGCGAACAGTCCAGTCGCGCTTCCATCAGGTGTTGAGGTGAAGCTCAGCGGCCAAGATATATCCGTGAAGGGTGCTAAGGGCGAAATGGGCTTTGCCATCCATGAGTTAGTCGAACTCGTCCAANACGAGAGCGAGTTAAAATTGCGTGCCAGAAGCGAAGAGCGTGCCGCTACGGCTTTGGCGGGCACCATGCGCGCCATTGTGCAAAACATGGTCAAGGGTGTTTCCGAAGGATTCGAAAAAAAGCTAGAGCTGCAGGGCGTGGGTTATAGAGCCCAAGCCCAGGGCAAGAAGCTGACATTGCAATTGGGTTTTTCTCATCCAGTCGAATACAACCTGCCTGAGGGCATTAGCGCGGAGACGCCAACTCAGACAGAAATTGTGATCAGCGGCGTAGATAAACAGCGCGTCGGTCAGGTTTGCGCCGAAATTCGCGCGTTCCGTCCGCCAGAACCCTACAAAGGCAAGGGCGTGCGTTATGCCGATGAGTACGTGCGACGCAAGGAAGCCAAGAAGAAGTAATTGTTGGATATGCCCTCTCCGTCGCGAGCGAGAGATGGGCGGTAAGTCGGTCTAAAGACAGATCAGACCAAAGCAGATCAAATGAAAGATCAGGTTAAGTGAAAGCGATGAACGAAAAGAAAGTAAGCAGATTGAGACGGGCGCGACGTAGCCGCATGAAGATGCGCGAGTTGGGTGCAACTCGATTGTCCGTTTGCCGTACGCCCAAGCATATCTATGCCCAAGTGATTTCTCCTGACGGTGGAACCATTTTGGCCCAAGCGAGCACGCTGGACTCGGACTTGCGCGCAGGCCGCACGGGAAATGTTGAGACCGCGGCAAAGGTCGGCACGCTCATCGCCGAGCGCGCGAAAGCGCAGGGTGTCACATCGGTCGCATTCGATCGTTCAGGGTTTAAATATCACGGTCGCGTTAAGGCACTTGCCGACGCTGCTCGAGAAGGCGGACTGGAGTTTTAGATGGCGTATACGGAAGAAATTCGTGAAGAGGGGCTGATCGAGAAATTGGTTCAAGTGAACCGGGTGGCCAAAGTTGTTAAAGGTGGTCGCATTTTTGGCTTCACCGCGCTGACCGTCGTTGGCGATGGTAATGGCAAAGTGGGCTTCGGTCGCGGCAAGGCGCGAGAAGTGCCGACGGCAATTCAAAAAGCCATGGAAGCCGCGCGTCGCAACATGGTCGATGTCGACTTAGATGGCGACACGTTGTGGTATGCGACAACCGCCAGACACTCGGCATCCAAGGTGTATATGCAACCTGCATCGGAAGGTACCGGTGTTATTGCCGGTGGCGCTATGCGTGCAGTGCTAGAGGCCGCTGGGGTGCAAAACGTATTGGCGAAATGTTACGGCTCAACGAACCCAGTCAATGTGGTGCAGGCAACGTTTAAAGCCCTAACCGGAACCAAGTCCCCTGCTCGAATAGCAGAAAAGCGCGGCAAGGACATCGACTCGGTCGTTGCCTAAGGCAGTAGGCCAAGAATAGAGAGATGTCGCGGGCGCAGATCAATCGCGTGCGGGATGAAGAGGTATCAAGGAAAGCCAGATGAGTGACAAAACAGTAACGGTGACCCTGACAAAGAGCCCTATCGGTCGGCTCAAGAACCATAAAGCCTGTGTAGCTGGGCTTGGGTTGCGTCGTATTGGTCATACGGTCACGTTAGAAGATACCCCTGCCGTGCGGGGCATGATTAATCGCGTTAACTATATGGTTCGCGTCGAGGGAGAAGGGTAATGCAACTGAATGATTTACATCCGGCTGCAGGCAGTAAGAAAGCCAAGCGCCGTGTTGGTCGTGGCCAGAGTTCGGGCTTCGGCAAGACTGCTGCCCGAGGACAGAAAGGCCAGAAGGCACGTTCAGGCGGCAGCGTTCGACCAGGTTTTGAAGGTGGACAACTGCCACTGCAAATGCGGATTCCCAAATTTGGCTTCCGCTCACGTATTGGCTTGGTTACCGCCGAAGTGAGGCTGAGCGAGTTGAACAAAGTCGAAGGCGATGTGGTCAATTTAGAAAGTCTTAAGGCTGCAAACGTCGTCCGCAAAGACATGAAGCGCGCGCGCATCATGTTGTCTGGCGAAGTTGGCAAGGCACTGAAAGTTGAAGATGCATACATTGCCGTTACTAAGGGGGCACGTGCTGCCATCGAAACGGCTGGCGGACAGGTAGTGGACGTACCTGTACCTGAAAAGGGTCGTTTGCAGAAAAAAGACAAAACGGCTGAGACGGCCTGAAGCCCTCGGCGGATTGCAGCAAAAAGCGGTTAATTAAAGAAAGTACATGTCACGTAATCAAGAAGACATAGCCAACCAGTTGGCAGGAAACCAGGCGGGGGTCGCAGAACTTCGCAGCCGGCTTCTGTTCGTCTTGTTTGCGCTGCTGGTTTATCGAATCGGCACGCATATTCCTGTGCCAGGAATCGACCCCAGCCAACTGCAGGCGCTGTTTAATCAAAACCAAGGCGGCATCCTAGAACTGTTCAATATGTTCTCTGGTGGTGCTTGGGAGCGCATGAGTATTCTCGCCCTCGGGGTTATTCCCTACATTACCGCTAGCATCATCATGAACCTGCTCACCATGATGTGGCCGCAATTTCAGCAGTGGCGCAAAGAGGGTGAAGCTGGGCGTCGTAAGATCACTAAAGCCACTCGCTATCTCACCCTAGGTATCGCGCTGATTCAGGGTACATCGCTAGCAGTGACGCTAGGTAATCAAGGACTTGCTTTCGATACCGGCCCAACATTCCTTTTTGTCGCCGCGCTCACCTTAGTCACTGGCTCCATCTTTATGATGTGGCTTGGCGAGCAAATCACTGAGCGTGGCGTAGGTAACGGGATTTCGCTGCTGATTTTCTCGGGCATCGTCTCGGGTTTCCCTGCGGCGATTGGTCAAATGTTCGAGGCCGCACGTTTGGGCAATATCAACATTATTGCTCTTTTGGTGATGGGCGCACTGGCGGTTGCAGTGGTCTGGTTCGTGGTTCGCGTAGAGCGCGGCCAACGACGCATCACAGTGAACTATGCGAAGCGCCAACAAGGTCGTCGCATGGTTCAGGCGCAGAGTAGTCACCTGCCCTTAAAGATCAATATGGCTGGCGTAATTCCTGCTATTTTTGCGTCGAGCCTGCTGCTAGCTCCAGCCTCTATGGCCAGTTGGTTTGGCAGTAACCCAGGGATGGGTGCGCTGCAGCAAATTGCCTTGGTGCTGTCACCCGGACAACCGCTTTACATCATGACGTTTGCTGCGGGGATCATTTTCTTCAGTTTCTTCTACACCGCTATCATGTTCGATCCAAAAGATGTGGCGGATAACTTAAAGCGCCAAGGTGCTTACGTGCCTGGTATTAGACCCGGTGCGCAAACGTCTAAGTACATTGATGATGTCATCACCCGCTTAACCGTTTTTGGATCCCTTTACGTGACCTTGGTCTGTTTGTTGCCAGAATTCATGGTGGTGTTTTTCGATACCTCGTTTCAGCTTGGCGGCACGGCAGTCTTGATTGTCGTTGTCGTGGCCATGGACTTTATGGCCCAGGTGCAGTCGCACCTCATGAGCAGCCAGTACGCGAAGCTTATGGAGAAGTCCAAAATCCAAAACTATGGGAAACGGCGATAACCGCCAGAGCAGGTTAGGACTATGAAAGTTAGAGCATCAGTAAAGAAAATTTGTCGGAACTGCAAAATCGTCAAGCGCCATGGCGTGGTGCGCGTTATTTGCAGTGCTGAACCTCGTCATAAGCAACGCCAAGGATAATTGGTAGCGATGACTTTAAGTGTAAGACGGAGCAAATAGATGGCACGTATTGCCGGAATCAACATCCCGGATAATAAGCATGCGCGAGTATCGCTGACTTATATCTTTGGTATCGGTGCCACGACGGCGCTGAAAATCTGCGATGCCGCAGGAGTGCGACCCGACGAGAAAATCGGTGAGCTTGATGAAGCAAGCTTGGATGCGATCCGAAACGCAGTCGCCCAATGTACTGTAGAAGGCGACTTACGCCGTGAGAATTCCATGAACATCAAGCGATTGATGGATCTGGGGTGCTATCGCGGTATACGTCATCGTCGTCATCTGCCGGTACATGGCCAGCGTACTCGAACCAATGCACGCACCCGCAAGGGTCCGCGCCGACCGATCCGCAAGTAGCGTAAAAGATCAGGATAAGTAGATATGGCGGAAAAAAAGAAAGCAAAACGTGTCGTGGTTGATGGTTTGGCCCACATCCATGCATCGTTTAACAACACGATCATCACTATTACGGATCGTCAAGGTAACGCGCTGAGTTGGGCTACGTCCGGGGGCTCAGGCTTTCGTGGCTCACGCAAGAGCACACCCTTCGCAGCGCAAGTTGCCGCGGAGCGTGCCAGCAATGTTGCCGTTGAATTCGGGATGAAGAGCGTTGATGTCTTTGTTAAGGGTCCGGGTCCGGGTCGAGAATCAGCAGTGCGCGCCATTAACGCGGCAGGGCTCAAGATCAATAGCATCGCCGATGTGACACCGATTCCGCACAACGGCTGCCGTCCGCCAAAACGACGTCGCGTATAGCGTCAAAACGACAGCGCGCTGGTTAGAAGAATACTCATGGAGATAAATGTATGGCCCGGTATTTAGGCCCAAAACTCAAACTCAGTCGTCGAGAGGGTACCGACCTCTTCTTGAAGAGTGGCGTTCGCCCTATCGACTCTAAGTGCAAGATCGATAATGCACCCGGTCAGCATGGTATTCGTCGTGGTCGCCTTTCGGACTACGCGATCCAATTGCGCGAAAAACAAAAAGTGCGCCGCATTTATGGCGTCCTCGAAAAGCAGTTCCGCAACTATTACAAAGCGGCGGACCGCAAAAAGGGCGCTACGGGCGAGAATTTGTTGAAACTCTTGGAAAGCCGTCTGGATAACGTTGTTTATCGCATGGGCTATGGCTCAACGCGCGCAGAGAGCCGGCAGCTGGTCTCGCATAAAGCGGTCACCGTTAATGGCGGCATAGTGAACATCGCCTCGTATCAAGTGAAGGCTGATGACATCGTCGCTGTGGCAGAAAAATCGAAAGGTCAGCTGCGCATACAGGCAGCGCTGCAATTAGCCGCTCAGCGTGGACAAGTCGATTGGGTAGAGGTAAACGCGGAGAAGATGGAGGGTACTTTCAAGCGCCTACCAGATCGTGAAGAGCTGCCCGCTGAGATTAATGAAAATCTCATCGTAGAGCTTTACTCCAAGTAATTTTCGTCACGCCATATTTGGCGTTTGTGGGAGACAATATATGTCACAGCTTGTTAATGATTTTCTAACACCACAACAAATTAATGTGCAATCCGATAGCCCTTTCAGTGCCAAGGTCACCTTGGAGCCACTGGAGCGCGGGTTCGGACATACGTTAGGCAACACTCTTCGCCGCATCCTGCTGTCCTCAATGCCAGGCTGTGCAATCACGGAAGTTCAAATCGATGGTGTGCTGCATGAGTACAGCACTATTGAAGGTGTGCAAGAAGACGTCATCGACATTCTGCTCAACTTGAAAGACATCAGCATAGTCATGCACAACCAAGAAGAGGGCGTCATCACCCTCAGCAAAAATGGTGCAGGAGCGGTGGTGGCCGGCGATTTTCAGCTGACCGAAGATATTGAAATTGCGAACCCCGATCATCTGGTTTGCAACTTGAATGAAAAAGGCTCGATCCGCATTGAAGCGCGAGTGACCCGCGGACGCGGTTATGTGCCCGTAGATTCGATTGCTGATCCAGAAGAAGAGAGCCGCACTATCGGTACGCTGCGCCTTGATGCTTCTTACAGCCCAATGCGTCGAGTGTCCTATAGCGTTGAAAGCACGCGTGTTGAGCAGCGCACTGACCTCGACAAGCTGGTTCTCGAACTCGAGACTAACGGAACCATCGACCCTGAAGAATCCATTCGACGCGCAGCGACCATTCTTCAGCATCAACTGGCGGTTTTTGTCGATCTTGATAATGAAAAAGAACAGATCGTTGAAGAGAAAGAGGACGAAGTCGATCCGATTTTGATTCGTCCTGTGGACGATCTCGAGCTAACGGTTCGATCTGCTAACTGCCTGAAGGCAGAAAATATCTACTACATCGGCGACCTGATTCAGCGCACCGAAGTAGAACTGCTGAAGACGCCAAACCTCGGCAAGAAATCTCTGACGGAAATCAAAGACGTGCTGGCATCACGAGGCTTGGCGTTGGGTATGCGCCTAGAAAACTGGCCACCCGCAAATTTGCATGGCGGACGCCTCTAGGCAACATCGGCCAGGAAACGATCAAGATTATTGCGTTGTGAAACGCAAACAATAGCGACAGGAACGAACAATGCGTCATCGAAAGAGTGGCAGACAGTTAAATCGAAACAGCTCACATCGCAAAGCGATGTTCAGCAATATGGCTGCGTCGCTGATCGAAAGCGAGGTGATCAAAACGACGCTGCCTAAGGCCAAGGAACTCAGACGTGTTGTCGAACCGCTGATCACGTTAGCCAAAGAAGATTCCGTTGCTAACCGCCGTCTGGCGTTTTCTCGCATGCGCAGCAAGTCGGCGGTTGGAAAGTTGTTTACAGAGTTCGGGCCGCGCTATCAAGATCGACCCGGTGGCTATACGCGAATCCTCAAGTGCGGCTTCCGTACTGGCGATGCTGCGCCCATGGCATACATCGAGTTGGTTGGTCGTCCTATCGTTGCAGAAGAGCTGGATGAAGATTACGCAAACGCTCAGGCACTGCCAGCGGCGGCGGAAACCGTAGAAGAGGCGGTTGATCCAGTTGCGGAAACAGCGACTGAAGAAACGGTCGCTGAAGAAGCTGTAGTTGAAGAGGCTGCCGAAGAGGCGGTCGAAGAAACGTCTGCTGAAGCTGCTGATGACAGCGCTGCCGAGGCCGCAACTGATGAGTCTAGTTCAGAAGAAGAAAAGAAAGACGGCTAAACACCCATGAATACAAGCTTTCATCCGACGCCTCGTACCTTGATGGGCCCCGGCCCCTCTGATGTTCATCCGCGCGTCTTAGGGGCTATGGGGAAAGCGACCATCGGCCATCTCGACCCAGAATTCGTCGGGTTGATGGAAGAGATCAAAGATCTGATGCGGTACACCTTCCGCACGTCCAATTTACTGACTTTGCCCCTATCCGCTCCCGGCTCTGCGGCCATGGAAGCGGCCTATGCCAACTTGCTTGAACCTGGCGACAAAGCGATTGTGTGTATCAATGGCGTCTTTGGCATGCGCATGGCAGAAAATGTCAGACGTATGGGTGGCGAGCTAGTCACCGTAGAAGACGAATGGGGCACGCAAGTCGATCCTGAAAAACTGCTTGCTGCACTGAACGACAACCCAGACGCGAAAATTGTGGGCTTCGTTCATGCGGAAACATCGACAGGTGTCTGTAGTGATGTGAAAACTCTGTGCGGTTTGGCTAAAGAGCATGGCTGTCTAACCATTGTTGATTCGGTGACTGGTTTAGCAGGCGTTGAGCTAAACGTCGATGAATGGCAAGCAGACGTGGCTTATTCAGGGACCCAAAAGTGCCTATCAGCGCCTCCCGGCATTAGCCTGATTACGTTCAGTCAAGCGGCAGCAGACCGAGTCAAGGCGCGTAACACGCCAGTACAAAGCTGGTTCTTAGATGTCTCCCTGCTCATGGCCTATTGGGAAGGCGGGCAAGGCGGTGGTCGCACCTATCACCACACCGCGCCGGTCAACGCTATGTACGGCCTGCATGAGGCACTATTGATGGTGAAAGAAGAAGGGCTAGAGCAGTCATGGGAGAAGCATCGCACTATGCACGCATCTCTTTATGAAAACTTGAGCGGACTCGGTTTGGAGTTCGTGGTCGACGCCTCCTATCGCCTGCCACAGCTAAACCTCGTCAAGGTGCCTGAAGGCGTTGACGAGGCTGCGGTCCGCCAGCAGTTACTGCAGCAATTCAACCTCGAAATCGGAGCGGGTCTTGGTGCCTTCGCTGGCAAAGTCTGGCGCATCGGATTAATGGGTTATTCAGCGCGGCAAGAAAATGTGCAGTTGTGTACCAGCGCTCTGCGGGCCTGTTTATCTTAGACCTTTAAAGGTGTCCGCACTCGCGCGGCGCAAGTATTCAGTAAAGTCCATCTCTCCGCGTCCATACGGCGTTCCTCCGCAACCGCTTTGACCCCTTCCTAAAGCCTGCAGCATGTCGGCTGCACCTCTTGAGATCTTGTTTTAGATAGCCTCGAGTTGAATCATGAACAACCGCCCTCTGCATGCGTCATCCAACTGAGGTCACGTTAATGCCGTGACGGCGGGTCTCTGGTTCGGAGTCCTTGCGTCTGTTTTGGGCAGGTAATCTGTGGTCAAGCAAGTGTCTCTTTTAGAAAACGCCCCGTGTGAGATTTTTTGATTTTCGCTACCTGTTCAGGCGTGCCCGTCGCAATAATCTCACCGCCGCCAGAACCGCCCTCGGGGCCAAGATCTACAAGCCAATCGGCGGTTTTGATCACGTCCAAATTGTGCTCAATCACCACGATGGTATTACCGTCGTCTCTGAGTCGATGCAGCACATCTAGCAGCTGCGCGATATCGTGAAAGTGCAGGCCTGTCGTAGGTTCATCGAGAATGTAAAGAGTGCTGCCGGTATCTCGTTTCGATAATTCTCTCGATAGCTTGATGCGCTGGGCTTCGCCCCCAGACAAGGTCGTGGCGGATTGGCCGAGACGAATATAGGAGAGCCCTACATCTTTCAGCGTTTCGAGCTTGCGTGCCAGCATGGGCACGGGAGCGAAAAACTCCGCTGCATCCTCTACCGTCATGTCGAGCACTTCGTTGATGTTCTTACCTTTGTAGCGAATATCAAGAGTTTCTCTGTTATAGCGCTTGCCAGAGCAGGTATCGCAAGGCACATAGATGTCGGGCAGAAAATGCATCTCAACCTTAATCAAGCCGTCGCCCTGGCACGCTTCACAGCGTCCGCCCTTAACGTTGAAACTGAACCGGCCCGGTTTGTAACCTCGGGCACGTGCCTCCGGCACCTGCGCAAATAGCTCTCGAATTGGCGTGAATAAGCCGGTGTAGGTGGCAGGGTTTGAACGTGGGGTTCTACCGATGGGGCTCTGGTCGATGTCCACCACTTTGTCCAAATGCTCAAGTCCCTCGACAGTGTCATACGGCCGAGGCTTAAGCGTCGTAGCTTTGTTCAGCGCTGTAGCGGCAATAGGGTACAGCGTGTGATTAATCAGCGTTGATTTGCCAGATCCAGAGACGCCGGTTACGCAGGTGAGCAGGCCGCATGGGATACTCAAGGACACATTGTTGAGGTTGTTTCCGTTGGCGCCGGTTAAGTTGAGCATTTTCTTAGGATCTGGTGCATTGCGTTTTTTCGGCACTGCAATTTTTTTGGCGCCACTCAAATACTGTCCCGTGACGGATTTTTGGTTACTCAAGATGTCCTCGTAGCATCCCGCCGCAACGACTTCGCCGCCATGTACCCCGGCGCCGGGGCCGATATCGATCAGGTAATCGGCTTTACGCATGGCTTCCTCGTCATGCTCGACCACCACCACCGTATTACCCAAATCTTTCAGATGCTCTAGAGTCTTCAGTAGCCGTTCGTTGTCGCGCTGATGCAGGCCAATAGAAGGCTCATCGAGAATGTACATAACGCCAACTAGGCCCGCGCCAATTTGACTGGCGAGACGAATACGCTGGGCCTCGCCGCCAGAGAGCGTGTCTGCACTGCGGTCCAGTGTTAAGTAGTTCAGGCCTACATCCACCAAGAATTGCAGCCTCGCTTGGATCTCTTTGAGAATTTTTTCAGCGATGATGGCGCGCTGACCCTGCAGCTTCAGGTTGTTGAAGTGTTCAAGGGTTGCAGCGATGGACTGCTCGGTAATGTTTGGCAGGTTGGTTTTGCCCACGAAGACATGGCGCGACTCCTCTCGCAACCGCGTACCTGAACAACTGGGGCAGTGAGTTACCCGCATGAACTTCTGCAGGTTTTCTCGCACCATGCTGGATTCTGTTTCGCGGAAGCGTCGTGCCATATTGGGCAAGACGCCTTCAAACCGATGGGTACGCTTGATGATATCGCCCCGGTCATTGACGTAGCTGAAGTCGATTCGTTGACGCCCACTACCGTTTAGGATGATCTCGCGGTGTTTCTTGCTGAGTTCTTTGAAGGGTATTTCTACCTCGAATTCGTAGTGTCCGGCGATCGAGCTGAGCATATGGAAGTAATACACGTTGCGGCGGTCCCAACCTCGAATTGCACCCTCTGCCAAGGTCAGTTCGTCATCAGCCACCACAAGGTCAGGATCAAAGAACTGGGTCACCCCGAGTCCATCACAATTGGCGCAGGCGCCCGCCGGGTTGTTAAAAGAGAACATTCTCGGTTCAAGCTCGGCAATTGAGTAGCCGCAGGTAGGACAGGCAAATCGCGCGGAGAAAATAGTTGCCGGCAGGTCGGCGTCATCCATATCAATCACATAGGCGACGCCATCGGATAAATTCAGCGCTGTTTCGAAACTCTCGGCCAGACGCTGGGCAATGTCGTCCTTCACGCGAACTCGATCAACCACCGCCTCAATGGTGTGTTTTTTGTTTTTGTCCAATGCCGGCGCGTCGTCCAAATCCACCACCAAGCCGTTAATACGAGCACGTACAAAGCCATTGCCAATAAGCTCTTGAAACACATGAAGGTGTTCGCCCTTGCGTTCGTTGATGACCGGCGCCAGCACCATGACGCGCTGATCGGGCATGCCCTGTATTACCTGATCTACCATTTGGCTTACTGTCTGGGCATCCAGCGGTAAATCGTGAGTGGGGCAGCGCGGCTCGCCGACGCGAGCGAAAAGCAGGCGCAGATAGTCGTAAATCTCGGTAATGGTTCCCACGGTGGAACGAGGGTTGTGCGAGGTGGATTTTTGCTCAATAGAAATGGCTGGCGATAAACCCTCTATAAGATCGACATCGGGCTTTTCCATCATCGACAAGAACTGTCTGGCATAGGCCGACAGAGACTCCACATACCGTCGCTGTCCCTCTGCATAAAGGGTGTCGAAGGCTAAGGACGATTTTCCAGAACCCGACAGGCCGGTGATGATGACAAGTTTGTCCCGCGGTATGTCGATGTCGATATTTTTCAGGTTGTGGGTGCGTGCACCGCGGACAGCAATCGTATCCAAGGCGTGGGTACTCGTGGCAGAAGAGGTGGGGCAACATAGCTTGATCGTGCAACCGCAGCAAGGTGGCGGACATCGTGTAAGCCAGACATTAGTTTCTCGCGGCCAGTAACGTACATCGAAGAAAGCATATTTGCGATTGGGTGGTCTTCGCCTTTGCACTACACTAAAGCGTCGATCATTTTTTCGGAGATAACAATGGCGAGAGGCATCAACAAGGTCATGCTTATTGGCAACTTGGGCCGCGATCCAGAAACCCGCTACGCGCAAAGTGGCAGCGCAGTGACGCGGTTTAGCATTGCAACCTCTGAGAGCTGGAAAGACCGCACCAGTGGTGAGCAACAGGAGCGAACCGAGTGGCACAATGTGGTGTGTTTTGCGCGATTGGCCGAAATTGCTGGCGAGTATTTGCGCAAAGGCTCAAAGGTTTATATTGAAGGCAGCTTGCGAACCTCCAGCTGGGAGGCCAACGGCGAAAAGAAATACCGTACTGAAATCAATGCTCGCGAACTGCAGATGCTCGACAGCCGCGGCAGCATGGGCGACGGAGGCTTTGGTGGCGGTGCAGCACCCAATGATACCTTTGCCAGCCCCCCCAGTGGATTCGGCGCGCCACAAAATGCTGGCCCCCCTGCGGGCACGGCGGCGGCCGGAGCTGGCGCTAGCCTTTCTGACGACGACTTTGAGGACGATATCCCGTTCTAGTCGACTCGATCTAGGCGCCGGCGATGATCCAAAGCAGCATGCTGCCTAGCACGAGTCGATAGACCACATAGGGCATCATGCCGAAGCGATCAAGCAACCGTATAAAAAAGTGAATGCTGAAATAGGCGCTGGCAAAGGCGATCAGGCCGCCAGCGGTGATGTGCGCTAGATCGGCGGAATTTTCTCCAGACATCAGATCTAGGGTTAGCATGAGTTGCGCGCCCGCAATCGTAGGTATGGCTAACAAAAACGAAAAGCGTGCGGCAGCGACTCGGTTCAGGCCCACGAGCAGCGCAACAGAAATCGTAATACCAGAACGTGATGTGCCGGGGACTAGGGCGAGCGTTTGCGCCAATCCGATCCAAACGGTATCAGACCAACTAATCAGGGCGCGGCTACTTGGCCGCCGATCCGAAAACCACAAAACGACGGCAAACAGGATTGTGGTCGTAGCAATTACGCTCAGCGTGCGCAGATGTGTCTCGATGATGTCCTTGGAGGCAAAGCCGACCACCACCACCGGCAAGGTCGCCAGCGTAAGCTTGAAGATCAAATCAAGGTGCTCGTCGTGAGCTGCTGATTGCAGCAGGGTGGGCCTCCACCCAATGTTGGACAGTAACGCTGGTGCGCGGGTAAATGCTGCTAGCATCTGCATCAGGTCCTGCCGAAAGTAGGCCATAGCAGCGAGAAGCGTCCCGAAGTGTACGGCAACATCAAAGGCTAGGCCCTGATCCGGCCAATCCGTAAGCTGAGCCGGTAGCACCAAGTGCGCGGAACTGGATATGGGCAGAAACTCGGTCAAGCCTTGGATCAGGCTCAATAGAATGACTTGTATCCAATCCATGCACGGTCCTGTGGGTTTGGGCGCCGGGGATATTAACACCAGTAGGTCGGTTATGACGGAACAAATAGACTCAATGGAAGGTGAAGAGGCAGGGCGAAATGACCCCAGCGTCACGCGCTTGATGAGCATGCCCCTGTTCCCATTGCGCACAGTTCTGTTTCCTGGGGGTACGTTGCCGTTGCGCATCTTTGAGCCACGCTACGTAGACATGGTGCGCTGGTGCATGCGCGAATCGCAGGGATTTGGCGTGGTGCTACTGCGAGAAGGGTCGGATGTGCTCGATGCCAAGAACCGCGATGGCCATGAAAAGGCGCCGGATATTTTTGATGTCGGTACCCAAGCCCAAATCATCGATTTCGACCAAGCCGACAATGGGCTACTGGGCATCGTCGCGCGAGGTGGAGAAAAATTCTCGGTGTTGCGCACCACAGTCGAGGCCGATGGTCTTTTGCGCGCAGACGTTCGTTCGCTGCACGAGCCGGCAAAGCCGCTGGCAGATTCTCACGAANCNCTGGTGCAGGTGCTGAAAGACCTGTTGTCNCATCCGCTGATTCAAGAACTCGACCCTGAAGTGGACTTGTCCGAGGATCGGTCAGTGAGTCATCGCCTAGCGGATCTGCTACCGGTGGCGCCAGAACTGAAACAGTGGCTGCTTGAAATGTCGAATCCATCTGAGCGTCTGTCCGAACTCCAGGAGATCGTTAAGCAACTTTCCAGTTAAGCCGGCGCATCTTTTGCACAGATTTTGGATATGAGTCGTTGGGTGGTGGGTCGGAATGTCNTTATAATGAGCGCATGACAAAAGACATCGCCGCATACATGGACGACGTGGGACGTAACGCCCGCGCGGCGTCCCGCATCATTGGCAGCGCCAGCGCCGCAGTGAAATCGGACGCGCTGAAGCATATNGCNTCAGCAGTGGATGCCGCCCGCGGGACGATATGTGATGAAAACGCNAAAGATATGGCCGCCGCTGAACAAAATGGCATCGACCAACCTCTGATCGATCGACTGCTGTTGAATGACAAGGGCATCGATCAAATGATCGAAGGCATTCTGCAGGTTGAGGCGCTGAAAGATCCGGTCGGCGAGATGAGCGACTTCAGCTACCGACCCACAGGCATACAAATTGGGAAAATGCGCGTGCCGCTTGGCGTTATCGCAATGATTTACGAGTCNCGCCCGAATGTCACGGTAGATGCCGCAAGCCTATCCCTAAAGTCAGGGAACGCCTGTATTTTGCGTGGTGGCTCTGAGGCCTTTTACTCTAACCAGGCCATNGCCGCTTGCGTAACTCAAGGTCTTGAGTNGGCAGGCTTGCCCAGCGCGACAGTTCAGCTGTTAAATACCACCGACCGTGCCGCCGTTGGAGAACTGCTAAAGCTGCATGATTATGTCGATGTAATCGTTCCTCGGGGCGGCAAGGGGTTGATCGAGCGTATCAGCAGCGAGTCGCGCATCCCCGTCATCAAGCACCTCGATGGCNTTTGCCATGTATACATCGACGCNCAAGCCGATCCTGAGATGGCCATCGCCATCGCCTTCAATTCCAAGGTGGAAAAACTGGCGGTATGCAACGCGTTAGAAACCCTGTTGATCCACGCGGATATTGCCGAAGCAGTGCTTCCACCCTTGGCCGCCAAGCTGCAAGACGCGGGCATCGAGCTACGGGGCTGCGAGCGCGCTCAGCAATCTGTCACCATGCATGCAGCCACTGAGGCAGATTGGGGTGANGAGTATTTGGGCCCCATACTCGCTATTCGCATCGTTGAAGATCTGCCCCAGGCAATTGCGCACATAAACGAATACGGCTCTCAACATACCGATGTGATCGTTACCGAGAATTACACACATTCGCGTGCGTTTATCAGCCAAGTGGATTCGGCTTCGGTCATGGTCAACGCCTCCACACAATTCGCTGACGGTTTCGAATACGGCCTTGGAGCNGAGGTGGGTATATCTACGGATAAAATCCATGCGCGTGGGCCGGTAGGTCTAGAAGGCCTCACATCGCAGAAGTATGTGGTGTATGGCCACGGAGAAGTTCGTCATCGTTAGNGCCCCTGGCTTTGCGCGGAACACGGCGTCGCCNAGTATCGNGGCTTGGGAGCAATCCCGATGGCTGCAGTATCGAGCTGTTGATATTGCCCTTGTTTTCACCTTGTTCCACCGGGCTAGCCTATGAGAATTGGCCTCTACGGTGGCACCTTTGATCCGGTGCATCTTGGCCACGTTCATGCTGCGTTGGCAGTGCAAGACGCGCTGCAACTTGATCATGTGCGGATGGTGCTGTCTGCTCGGCCTGGACACCGCGAGCAACCCAGTACGGAGAATGCGCATCGTTGGGAAATGCTCAAGCTGGCTTGCGGCGAGCACCCGGCATTGATCGCCGACGATTCGGAAATTCAGCGCCCGGGTTTTTCCTACGCCATCGACACCCTGCAGCAATTTCGTGCCGCCTACCCGCAAGCCCAGTTGTGCTGGATCATGGGCATGGATTCCTACCTCACCTTGCCCACCTGGCACGATTGGCAGGGTTTGGTGGATTTTGCTCACTTGATCGTCGTGCAAAGACCCGGACAGCAATCAGCAATGGACAAAGAGCTGGAGTCTTTTCAGCAGCACTTTCACGCGGATTCCTTGGGAACCTCGCGCGCAGGCAGCATCGTATTGCTCTCCATTCCTATGCTCGATATTTCGGCCACCCAGGTGCGCTGCCTTGTTCAATCGGGTGGCAGCGCCAAGGCTTTGCTTGCCGATGGTGTGTCGACATATATCAATCGAAACAATCTTTACCCCACATCTTTACCTCACTCTTNACCTCATAAGGGAGGGATCATTTGAAAGCTAGTGAANTGCGAGATCATGTCGTTGCTGCCTTAGAAGACCTCAAGGGCGTTAACATTGTCACCCTCGATGTGGCAGCGCTAACTCCNATGACGGACCACATGGTNTTGGTTACCGGCACGTCGAACAGNCATGTAAAGGCCCTGGTGGACACGGCCAACGAGTCGTCTAANGCGTTAGGCATNCAGCCGCTGGGTATCGAAGGCAGGGAGAGCTATGACTGGGTTCTAGTAGACCTCGCCGATGTCATCGTCCACGTGATGAATGAAGAGGCGCGCAATTTTTATGAGCTCGAACGTTTGTGGTCTGACCTNGACGAATTGGCGGACACCGAACAGGCCNCAGATAGCCTAAGCAATCAAGAAGCAGAGGGCTAACAACGCAAGCTTATGAAGCTGCAGGTGCTATCAGTGGGTAATAGGTNCCCGGNATGGATTCGCCAAGGTTTCGATGAATACGCGAAGCGTATGCCCAAAGAGATGCCGCTCAGCTTGACGGAAATCGCAGCGCCTAAGCATCACCAAGACAGCAGCAAGATAAACGAACTCGAAGCCAAGAAAATTCTGCAGAAAATCCAACCCACCGACTGGGTCGTTGCCTTAGATGAAAAAGGACGCCACTTATCTAGTCCTGCACTTGCGGGCGAGTTNGAGCGTTGGCGTGAGCTAGGTAAGGATGTNGTCTTCGTNATCGGTGGGGCAAATGGGNTGGCGTCAGAGGTGCTAGAGCGCGCCAATCAACAGTTGTCACTGTCGGCGCTAACCTTCCCTCACTACGTGGTGCGCATGCTAATCGCTGAAACGCTGTATCGGGCATGGAGTATCAGTATCGGTCACCCTTATCACCGCCAGTGATCTCCACAAAAGCTCCATTATCTGAGTAAAATCNAAGGTCTATCATTCAACACTTAAGCTGCGCCCGCACCCCGCGNGGCAAGAACAAGACGTAATACCTTGGCACCAGAACTCGCGATAAAGGATCAAAATCGAGAAGTGGAATTGTTCGTCGGTCGGGCAACCACGCTATTCGTTCTCGTGGTCCTCATGTTGGGTTTGCTCNTCTACCGCTTGCTAGAACTCCAGCTTTGGAACCACGACACCTACAAAAGCCGTTCGGACGATAATCGCATTCGGGTGCAAACNCTTGCGCCGCCGCGCGGCTTGATCTTTGACCGCGATGGTCGGCTGCTGGCCGACAATCAAAACGCCTCATCCTTAGCGCTTGTCGTTGACAAGATGCCAGAACCCACNGCTTCGATTGAGCGTATTGCTTCGATGCTGGAACTGTCTGACAGCCAGCAGTCTGAAATNATNGCTCGCGTCGCGTCGAACCGGCGTCCAGATGCGCCGCTCGTCGTNGTCGACTCACTTTCCNAGGAGCAAGTTGCGCGCCTNGCCGTTAATCGGCACTTCATACCCGGCGCTGAAGTCGTCAATCGCCTCGTGCGNCACTATCCCCATGCCGAAATCGCCGCTCATGCGGTTGGCTCGGTCAGGCGGCTCAGCGACGAAGACCTGCGTCGCGTTGACCCGGTGCAATACAGCGCCACGGAATTTATCGGTAAGCGCGGTGTAGAGGCTTTTTACGAGCACGCATTGCATGGTCAAGTGGGCTATCAGAAGGCTGAAAGCGACGCGCTAGGGCGATTACGTCAAACCTTAGATGTGCAAAGCCCAATGGCCGGTAGAGATCTACATCTGCACTTAGATATTGATCTTCAGCGCGCAGGAGTGAGCGCTTTGGCGGGTCGTCGAGGGGCAATGGTGGCCTTAGATCCTCGTAACGGGGGGATNTTGGCCATGGTCAGCCAACCTGCCTACGACCCGAACTTTTTTGTGTCCGGCATGAGCGAGGGGGCCTTCGCCGCACTCAGTACGTCTAAGTACGTGCCATTGTTTAACCGCGCCACCAATGGCCAATACGCGCCGGGGTCGACCTTTAAGCCCATTGTCGGNCTCGCGGGTATCGGTCTAGACGCGACTACTTGGGAGACGGTTGTGGAAGACCGCGGGGCCTTCCAACTGCCNGGCCAAGAACGCGTATATCGTGACTGGTCTTGGACCNAGGAAAATTCTGGCGGACAGGGCATGGNGGATTTGCGCCGTGCGATTTACCGGTCATCGAATGTGTACTTTTATGATCTGGCCAGTCGCCTGCGCATTCGCGATTTGGTGGACTTTGCTGCCCAGTTCGGGCTCGGCCGGAACTTGGCTCTGGATATACCCTCGGCCAGTGCAGGTTTACTGCCTGATCCGACATGGAAACAAGGCGCCAAGGGTTTGCCTTGGTTTCCAGGCGATTCGGTGAACATGGGCATTGGTCAGGGTGACCTTCTCGCGACCCCGTTGCAGATGGCGGTCGTGGCGGCAACNNTGGCCAACCGCGGTCGTCTGGTGCAGCCAAGAATGCTGCGCNGTATCGACACCCCTGAGCAAGACGATTTGCAACCCTTACCACCTCCTGCGCAGATTGCCAGCGAGCAGATNNCCGCCGAGGANTGGGAAAATATGGTGGCCTCGCTGGAAGACGTTGTGCACCTAGGCAATCAAGGGTTTCGGCGTAACGGCACTGCTTGGGCCTACATCGGTCAAGATATCGATTATCGCATGGCAGGTAAGTCTGGCACCGCGCAGGTGGTGGAAATTAGACAAGGCGAGGAGTACGACGAAGGGACACTCTCTGAATTTGATCGGAAACACGCTTGGTTCATCGCCTTCGCACCNGTTGAAAACCCAACCATTGCGTTGGCTGTACTGGTGGAGAATGGCGGTGGTGGTAGCTCAGTCGCCGGGCCCGTGGCGCGGGCAGTCCTAGACGCCTACATGCAAAAAGCCAAATCGGCGGCGCAACAAGAAATGGTAGTGCAGCGTTAGGCCATATGATTCAAGCAGACTTTCAACGTACGCTATCGCCCTACGACAGGGCAGTCAGCCAACCCTCGCGCTGGTACTTTCGGCTGCATATAGACCCTATTTTGGTGTTATTACTGACCGTGGTGATTGTTTATGGGCTGGTAATATTGCGCAGCGCTGTTGACGGCAACGAAGCGCTCTACACCGCGCAGCTGCAGCGTTTCGCGATGGCCTATGTTGTGCTCATTGTAGCGGCGCAAATTCCGCCGCATTTTTACTTGCGTATTGCGCCCCTTGCATATGTCGTTGGGCTATTTCTGCTGATTTTAGTGTTGTTTTTTGGCGTCTTCGTGAAAGGCTCNCAGCGGTGGCTGGAAGTCCCTGGGCTGTTTCGTTTTCAACCCTCTGAGTTGATGAAGCTAGCCGTCCCTATGATGGTGGCTTGGTATCTGCAAAGACGCAGTCTGCCACCCTCGTTCAAATACACGTCGGCCTGTCTCGTCATCATGACACTGCCGGCTTTGCTCATTGGTCGGCAGCCGGATCTCGGCACCAGTATCCTCGTATTTGGCGCTGGGTTCTCNGTGCTACTGCTCGCGGGATTGTCTTGGCGCTGGGTGCTATGGGCTGGCCTTGCCATTGGTGCCGCTGCGCCGCTGGTCTGGCAGTTCGTGCTCGAAGGTTACCAACGTCAGCGTATTCTCACCCTTTTTGACCCCCAAAGTGACCCATTGGGCGCTGGCTGGAATATCATTCAATCTACAACTGCCATTGGCTCAGGAGGACTCTTTGGTAAGGGTCTCTTCCAAGGCAGTCAAAGCTATTTAGATTTTCTACCTGAGGCGCGAACCGATTTTATTGNTGCTGTCATGGGCGAGGAACTCGGCTTTGTTGGCGTCGNCTTTTTGTTGCTGATGTACTTACTGATCATCGCGCGTGGCTTATGGCTCGCCTCANNAGCGGGCAGCACGTTTGGCCGTCTACTCGCAGGTGCNTTTGTTCTAACGTTCTTTGTCTACATTTTTGTCAACGTNGCAATGGTTAGTGGTATTTTGCCGGTGGTGGGCGTGCCGTTACCTCTGNTCAGCTATGGCGGCACGTCGGCGATTACGCTCATGGCGGGATTTGGTGTCATCATGTCAGTTCGCACACACAAAGCNTGGTAGGCATATGCAATTTTATTCGACGGCCTCTCAAGGGTGTGGTGTATCGCAATCGATGTGGCGTTACGCAGCTGCAGCACTAACGGCATTTGCTGGCGGGCTCTTGCTCGCAGGCTCTGCGACTGCAGACTCCTATGTCCAACGTAGCGAAGTACAAAGCTATATGGATGAGTTGATAGCAACCCACGGTTTTTCTCGTATTGCTCTGGAAGAGGTCTTTAGTCAGTCCACCAAGCAAGAGCGCATCATCGAACTGATGTCGCGACCCGCCGAGCGAAGACTGGTATGGCACGAGTATCGAAAAATTCTCGTCGACGAACCTAGGGTGAGCCAAGGCGTCGAGTTTTGGCGCGAGAACGAACGCGCTCTTGAGCGCGCCGCCAAGACATATGGTGTGGTGCCGGAAATCATTGTGGCCATTATCGGCGTGGAAACACGCTACGGTCGCGTGACAGGAAGCTTTGGTGTGGTAGACGCTCTAAGCACGCTCGCCTTCGACTACCCACCTCGAGCGAAATTCTTCCGTGGGCAGCTGACCGAGCATTTTTTGCTGTCCCGAGAAGAAGGTAAAAACCCACTGAGCATGAAGGGATCCTACGCGGGGGCCATGGGGTTCGGACAATTCATTCCGTCGAGCTATCGCGCTTATGCGGTGGATTTTGATCATGATGGCGTACGCGACATCTGGGCAAATAAAACCGATGCTATCGGTAGCGTTGCCAACTATTTTGCCGAGCATGGTTGGCGAGGCAGTAAAGCCGTCGTCGAGCGCGTGACGCTTATTGAGGAAACCCCGGAGGTGGTTGCCTTGATCAACAATGGATTGAAACCCACGGTTACTGTGGCCGATTGGCGTGCCATGGGGGTTCAGGTCAGTGCAGAACAAGACGATGCGCGCCACGCCACTCTCATGCGCATGGAACAACCGAACGGCAACGAGTATTGGTTGGGTTTTGATGATTTCTACGTGATTACGCGCTACAACCACAGTCGGCTTTATGCCATGGCGGTGCATCAGCTGAGTCAGGCGATTCGTAAACGCCGCGAGAGCTCTGCAACGCCTACGTAGATG
>PBTJ01000047.1 GCA_002726925.1 Gammaproteobacteria bacterium
CGGTGCGATATAGCATGCTGCGCGCTGCAAAGGCTTTAATGCGTAGGTCGGCGTAGTGCCAGCGCACCACATCTTTATCGCCACGCGCAGCGCCGCTCTTGTCCGGGCTTTGCAGGTGCTCCTGCAGCAGGTCCATCACCCAAATCAGGTAGCCGCAGGCTTGCGCCGCAAACAATAGACGCACATCGCCAATCTGCCGCATGGCCTTAGGCAAGCCCTGACCCAGTTCACCAATCACATGGCTGACCGGCACCTGTACATTATGAAAACGAAAAGCAGCATGGTGACTGCCGTCCAGCGAGTTGAAGCGTTTCTCCAAGATCACGCCGTCGAGGTTGGTATCGATTACCACCATTGAAGGTCCGTGACCTTCAATACGCACGAGGGCGTTGATGAAGTGGGCATCGGCGCCGCCAGTAACATAGGATTTTTGGCCGTTAACGGTTAAACGATCACCCTCAATCACCCCGGCGGTAGGGGCGGCGTCATCGGGTTCGGTAAAGCCAAAACTGCCGCGTTTTTCTCCAGCCAGCAGCGGCGCCAGATGGGTTGATGCCAGTGGCTCACCCACGCTGCCCAGCACCCCAGCGCTTGGGCCAAATACCGCATCCAGCGCTGGCGGATTCGCTGCCGCCAAGGTCTCTCGCGCCACGCATAGCGCCAGTTGTCCCGCCGCGCTAGCCGGCTGAGTCATTCCGAACAGCTCTGCCGACTTTGACGCCTCACGCACGTGGGCTGTGGTGCTGGCGTGATCACTGCCCGCCAGTGGCAGCATTTGATCCTCGGCAAACGCCGCGCAGCGCTCGCGCAGTGCCACAAGTTCGGGGCTAAGTTGTTCTGGCATGGTTCTTCCTCAGGTAATGGGTCCAAGACACGCAGTCCCAGACAAGGGTTCTAAGACCAGAAGTCTTAAACGTTCGGCACGATAGTCATGACAACGACCACTAGGGCCAAGAAGACCATGGCCCCAACGGCATAAAACAGCAGCGATTCACGCTGCACATTTTGCTGCACCAGCGCTTCTACTTCCTCAGCACTGCGCGCTGCGGTGCTAGAGGTAATGCGATAGCGGGTCACATCGCCGGCACGGGTCGGCAGTTTCACGAACAGCTCGGGGGTGGCGTCCAGCCGCCGCGCCGCTTCCGCAAAGCTGATGCCCGTATGTTTGGCGATTTGTGTGGGGTGCAGGGCAGGGCTGCCTTGTTCGATAAAGCAGTAGTAGATGTCCAGCAGTAGGCTGGCCTTGCCGCGAAAACGAAATTCTAAAGTGGGTATGCCGAGCATGGTTTGTCCAAGGCAAAGGTTGAGCGAATTAAAAGGTTGAGCGAATTAATAGTGCGACGAGAGTATAGACCAAGCCATTGTTTGCGCTAGAAGGGCTCAACACTCGCCAATGAGCATGGCGCGTAGCGGTGCAGGCAGACCCTCTACGGTTACCGAAGGATCTTGCGGATCTAGCGCTTTGTCTAGTGACTCAAAACGCATCCAAGTTGTGCTGCGCTGCTCGCCGACCGTTGTCGGCGTTACATCGATGACGCGGATATTGGTGTAGCCCGCCTCGACCATCCAGTGTTTGAGATCATCTAGGTTTGGAATCACACCAATGTTGCGCATGCGTGCGTACCGTCCCGCTGGATAGAGGCTTTGGGGCGCGTCAACGATCAAGGTCTCCATCACGCATTGACCGCCAGACGTCGTTAGCGCGTGCATCTGCCGTATATGCTCGACGGGGTCTTTGCGGTGATATAACACCCCCATGCTCAGCACCCAATCGAAGGTGGTGGTGGCGGGCACTTCTTCAATGCCCAGCGGTAGCACCCAATGGCTGGGGTGATTAAACAAGCGCTGCACGGCTCGATGCTGCATGCAAAACAGCAGTGTTGGGTCGATACCCACCACCGCATCCGCGCCAGCGCCCAACATGCGCCAGCCGAAATAACCGTTGCCACCGCCGATATCCAGTACCTGTTGGCCCTCTAGACTGCCCATGGCCGGCGCTAGGCGATCCCACTTCCAGTCGGAGCGCCACTCGGTATCGATGTGTATTGGTCCTAGCTGAAAGGGGCCCTTGCGCCACGGGTGCAGGGCGTTTAGTGAGGTTTCCATGGCCGCTATTTGCTCAGGGCTGGCGGTTATCGAGCCGCCAACGGCGGGTTGCTTTAACTTCGGGTCGCTAAGCGAAAGCGCAGGTATGTCATCCACAGCGGTCTGCCATCGCAGGAAGTCTCCGTGATGCTCGCTGCTAAAGCGCGCNAGCGCCATATCCTTGGGCCAGCCCTCCAGCCAGTTCGGCCAGTCACTCGCCTGGGTCATGTAGCACTTGTGTGGGAGACGCGGCGAAGGACACCCAGTTCATACAGTGAAACCATTGCACTACGTGGTTAAAGCCCGCCTTGGTCAAACGCTTGGCATGGGCTTCAGGGGTTTCTACCCGCATCACGTTCTCAAGCGCCTGGCGCTTTTGGCTCACCTCTAGCTGGCTGTAGCCATTGGCTCGCTTCCAAGCCAAATGGGTAGCGTCATAAAATGTTTGTACCTGCGGATCGGCGTTTTGTACTTTTTCCGACAAGATCAGCAGCCCACTGGGATCCATTTGCTCGGCGACGCGGGTCAGTAGCGCCAGGCGATGTGCTGGGTCTAAAAACTGCACCACAAAGTTCAGCATCACCACGTCAGCGCCACTGATATCACTGGTTAGAATNTCTTCGCAGCGAAAGCTCATGCGCGGATCGCTAATGTTTTGCTCGGCTNGGGCGATCATGGCAGGAGACGAATCTACCCCGACCACTCGTANCTTTGGGCTATCACATTGGGTGAGCAGCGCCAGCGAACTTGCGCCTAAAGAACAACCCAAATCAAAGGCTGTACCCGCTTTGCCCANATGCCGCGCTGCTATCAGGCCGCCCACGGGAATCACTAACTCGTAACCCGGAACGGAGCGGCGAATCATGTCAGGGAAAACGTTGACAACATCNCTGTTGAAGGCGAAGTCGACGATACGATCCTGAGGTTTGGCGAAGACGCGATCTTCCATGGAAATTCCTCTTGCGGCACAGCGTAGGTTGCTGCTGTGTCATACGTTCTCTTGTCTGCTTCAGTCGACCGGCGGCAGCGGACACCCCAAGGTAACGGCAATACCTTTAATCAGCGCAAACTCTTCGCTGNTG
This sequence comes from Gammaproteobacteria bacterium, assembly GCA_002726925.1. Taxonomy (GTDB): domain Bacteria; phylum Pseudomonadota; class Gammaproteobacteria; order Pseudomonadales; family Azotimanducaceae; genus UBA4421. Next base: position 3,168 of record PBTJ01000047.1, read on the forward strand.
AGCTTGCCGTCGGCGTTCGCGACGCCTGAGCAACTGTCAATAAAGCGCTGCTTGAGATCGGCGTTTAGCTNGCGTAATCGCTCCAGTGCCTNATTGAGTGCTTGGTGGTCGAAATACTCCAGCTGCACCATGGCTACGTTACTGCCCCAGAGTNTTTGGCCCCGCTGATAGGCGCGCTGCTGTTCTCCGGCATTGGCTGCGCTCACNGTCGCCAACAACGACAGAATCAAGCCCGCTTGCTTGGTGACTTTTCTCGGTCGCGTGATGCGTCCGCTGTCGTGAAAAGGTTTCACGAAGTGGGCATACAGTTCTTGNGTAATCATGCGGTGTANCACCCACTCGAATATGTCGACGGCTTTGTCCGCGACGATGAGTTTGGCGGTGAGGTCGTAGAAGCGTTGGTATTGTGCGCGAGACATCTCTTTCAGGGTTGGCATCGCCTGCTCCAGATGCAGCAGTTTGTGCTGATGGTCTTGCCCGCTGAGCTGTTGGTACATGCTTGGTATCAATTGCGGCACGCCGGGCTCAGCGAGCTGGGCAATAAGCTGGGTTTGGTTGGCGCGCACGGTCTCATCGTTACTGAGCAACATCGCGTAGACCATGGCCCTCGCCTCAAAGGTATCGTGGCTTGCATGCGTTAGGTTGGCGTCCGCGGTTTCGATCATGCGCTGAGCGGCAGGTAAGTTCGCGCTGCCACTGAACTGACTCACTGGCGCCCCCATCATGTTGCTCGCAAAACCCGCAGCGCTCGAGGTATCAGAGGCGCCTTGGTTGCTTGAGGTTGTCGAGTCCTGGCTNGCCGCAGGCACCCAGTTCGGGTCCAGTGCCTTTATGCGCGCTTCCAGTGGTGGGTGGGTGGCCATCATGCTGCTAAAGGATCGAATGGAGCCAAAAAACAGGTGGCTGTTTTCGTCGGCCTGGGGTGATTCAAGACGCGAACCGTTGCTGTGCGCGCCGATCTTCTTTAGCGCGTTGGCAATGCCTTGCGAGGAGCGGGTGAACTGCACGGCGCTGGCATCGGCCAAGTACTCGCGCTGGCGGCTGACCGCGGCCTTGATAAGCTGCCCAAAAAACATACCGCCATAGCCGATCACTAGCAGCCCAAGTCCTAGCGCGATAAGCCCACCCCGATCTCGAGAGCGACTGAACATGGAGCCGCGCATCAAGGCGCCGCCGATGATGCCAAGCACCAAAATGCCGTTAAGTAGCGCGATAATGCGCAGGTTGATGCGCATATCGCCGTTCAGAATATGGCTGAACTCGTGGGCNACCACGCCTTGAAGCTCCTGCCGGTTGAGCAAATCGATGGTGCCCTGGTTAATGCCAATCACCGCGTCGTGAATGCCAAAGCCGGCGGCGAAAGCATTAATACTGTCCTCATGAATGAGATACACCGGCGGCACCGGCATGCCTGCGGCAATGGCCATTTCTTCCACCACATTAAGAAGCTGGCGCTGTTGAGGGTTACGAGTGTTTTGGTGGATTAGCACGCCGCCAAGTGATTCCGCCACCGCCTTGCCGCCACCGCGTAGGGCCAAAAACTTAAATCCGCTGGCCACGGCGATGAGCCCAACGACGCCTAAGCTTGTGTAGAGCCAAATCTCCCNCGGGGCGTAAAGCATCTGATCCAGCAGTGACATACCGGGCGTACTGCCGACAAAAAATACCAGCACGAGCAAATTCGTGAGGACCACCAATGAGATCACCGCCCCAATGAACAGCGCCGTGAGCAGTCGGGTGTTATGTCGGGCCTTATTTTGTGCCTGAAAAAAGTTCACGAGTTACTTAGCTCCCGTCTGGCGGCAATGGATTAAAAGCTGACNTTGGGGGCTGCCTGAATTTCTTCTGAATCAGCAAATTCCAGGAGTGCTGCATCGCTGCCAAAACCGAAAGTGCTGGCAAAAAGCACAGGCGGAAACGAACTTCGGTAAGTGTTGAACTCGGTCACTTGATCGTTAAAGGCTTGGCGTGCGAAGGCTACTTTGTTCTCGGTGCTGGTGAGTTCTTCGGACAGCTGAGCCATGTTGGCGCTGGCCTTGAGATCGGGATANGCCTCCATGGTGACATTGAAACGGCTCATCGCGCTGCCCAGTATTCCTTCAGCCCCGGCAAGTTCGCTCATGGCCGCGGCATCGCCGGGTTTGCCTGCTGCCGCGGCTAAGCCGGCAACCGCATCGTTGCGCGCACTTATGACGGCCTCCAAGGTTTCACGCTCGTGGCTCATGTAGGCCTTGGCCGTTTCGACAAGATTGGGAATGAGGTCATAGCGTCGCTTGAGCTGTACCTCGATTTGCGAGAAGCCGTTTTCATGNCGATTCTGCAGTTCAACCAGTTGGTTGTAGATGCGTGCGACCCAAAAAGCTAGCAGCGCCAACGCGACGAGAATAATGATCATTTCCATGGAAAACCCTTGGGTGGTGCCCGTTTGCTCTGGAGTTGGCATGATGCGGTGTCGTTAGGGAAAAGTAAAAAACCGTTGGCGCTGGTGCTATTTTTACGACATATCGAAGCGCAGGATGGTTAGATATAGTNAATTGGAGACGATGTTGAGAAACCCNATGAGTGAGCAAACCGTGGCCTTTGATTCAGCGACTTATCGCCAGACCATGGGCGACTTNGCGACCGGTGTGGTGGTGGTCACAGGTTTGGTCGACGAGCAGCCCATTGGCTTTGCGGCTCAATCCTTTGTTTCTTTGTCGCTGGATCCGCCGTTGATTGCTTTTAGCCCAGCCAAATCGTCATTGAGCTGGCCGAAGATTCGCGCAAGCAAGCACTTTGGCATNAATATTCTGAGCGAAGATCAACAGTCTGTGTGCATTGATATGGCGCAATCTGGCGGGGATAAATTCGCCAACGTGNGGTGGCAATCTGGTTTGACCGGTGCGCCTAAGCTGCNTGGNGTGTTGGCTTTTATTGAATGCAGTATNGAGGACGAGCATGACGCCGGAGATCACACTATCGTGGTCGGCCGAGTGCAGGACTGCGNTCGANCAGAGAGCGATTCTGCGCCGCTACTGTATTTTCGAAGCGAGTATGGATCGTTCGTGTAGGGACTGCCTATACAGATTAGGAATCAAATGACCTAGGAGGGGAATATGAAATTACAAAGTCGCGTTTGCGAAATTCTGGAAATTGAACAACCCATCGTGCTGGCGGGTATGGGCGGGGCCAGCAGTCCTGCTTTGGCCGCGGCGGTATCCAATGCCGGTGGTTTGGGCGTGCTCGGGGCTGCGGCCTGTGGGCCAAGGCAATTGCGGGAGTGGATTCGCCAAACTCGTGAGATGACCGACAAACCTTTTGGTGTCGATACTTTGCTACCTGCGTCCGTGCGACGNGCCAATTACGAAGACAACGAGGGCCCAACGCCAATGGATCTTGTGCCNGAGCGCCAAGCNTTCGCCGAAGAGTTTATGCGTAAGGAAGGCCTTGAGCCGCCAGANCCAGGTTCAGTGCAACGCGGGCCAGATGATGATGAGCCAGCGCTGTTCACCAAGGAATTCTTCGAAGCGCAAATGGAGGTAATCATTCAGGAGCGGGTGCCTGTCTATGCCTCTGGTTTGGGTAATCCTGGTCCGTGGATGACAGAGTTGCGCGCCAACGGCACCAAGGTAATGGCGGTGGTTGGCGCGGTACGCCACGCTATTCAGGTGAAATCCTCCGGTCTCGACATCATCGTGGCTCAAGGCCATGACGGCGGCGGCCACAACTCACCCGTAGGCACCATGGCGTTGATACCTCAAGTGGTGGATGCCGTTGGTGACACACCAGTGCTGGGTGCTGGCGGTATCTCCGACGGACGCGGCGTCGCTGCAGCACTGATGTTAGGCGCGGAAGGGGTTTGGGTAGGCTCGGCCTTTTTGGCGTCAGAAGAAGCCAATATCTTCGATTTTCAAAAGCAGGCCATTGTCGAAGCCACCGAAGAGGGAACCTCGGTATCTCGTACAGTCACTGGCAAGCCCGCGCGGATCATTCGTTCGAAGTGGACCGATCACTGGTTGCGTGAAGACGTTGAGCCACTGCCAATGCCTTACCAAGGTATGATTTCTGGGCCTGTGATGGCGGCTGCGAACAAAGAAGGTCGCGGCGATGTGAATCCGGGTTTTGCCGGTCAGGGCATTGGCATGATTAANGCAGTGAGACCTGCCAAGGAGATCTTTGACGAATTGGTATTCGGTGCAGAACAGGCGTTGTCGGGTACAACGAATTTGCTGCGATAAGCTCGCAGGACAGGGGCCGAGCTTTCGGCCCCCCGTCGTTCATCCGTTAGCCCGCGGGCGACAGCGCTTCCAAACATTCCCAATGAATGTCACCGAATACGCCATTGGNGTTGACCGGCTGTATGCAGACATGATCTGCCCCGGCGTCCATGTGCTGGCTAATGCGTTCACGCAAGGCATCGACATCACCCCAAGCGAAGGTTTCGTCAATAAATCGGTCGCTGAGATTATCGATATCGTCCTCTGTTAAGCCCATGCGCAGCCAGTTATTGCGGTAGTTGGGCANGCGGTTGTAGATCTTGGCAACCGGTCGTGCAAGCTCTCGTGCCTTCTCCGCATTGGTTTCTAAAATGACCTTCTGCTCTACACACAGAAGCGGCCCGTCGCCTAAAATCTCTCGGGCCATCTTTGTATGCGAAGGACCGGTAAAGTAGGGGTGGGCGCCTTGGGTATGGGTCTTTGCTAGCTCCAGCATCTTCGGGCCAAGAGCCGCGATCAGCGTCAGCGGATCGNTTTCATCGCGGATGGCGTTATAGGGGGCGGTACCCATTTGTTCTAAGTAGTTGCGCATGGTGGTGACGGGCGGGCCGTACTCCAACTTGCGTACTCCTTCCACCAACGGCTTGTGCGACACCCCAATGGCCATCATGAAGCGATCTGCCGATTGCTCACCAAGNGTGTATTGCAGGGCCCGGCTGACTGTGGGCTCGCGATGGTAGATGTTGGCGATTCCCGTCGCCAGCTTTAGCGTGGTGGTATTGGCGAGAAGCCAAGAAGCCAGCACGAATGGATTCTTGCCGACNGTCTCTGGCAACCAAAGCGTGTCATAGCCGAGCTCTTCCATACGCTTTGCCGACGCCGCTGCATCGGTTGAGCTGGCTTTGTCGAAAAAATACCAAATGCCTAACTTACCTACCTGCATAACTCTCTNCCTNAACAATGACTAGTAAACGGCTACGACAGGTTAGCCGCTTTGGTCCCTGAAACNAAAGCCGATAAACATTCTGCCGCTTCACAGGGTTGTTAGTNTGCTAGAGATTTGTNCCGCAGTGGAGTGGGTAATCACGTTAAACTGACAGGCAGTACGCGATAACACGCAGTCNTACAGCAACACGCCAGNCCAAGGTACTGACACTCAGTGAGCAATTCCGAACCATCGACAGGACCAGAGCAAAAGGCCAACGCGGACCTGGCTGCTGAGCTAGATGATGCGAGCCAGCGCCCGTCGATCTGGGAACTCGCTTTACCTAGCATTCTGGGGAACCTCAGTTACACCATTGTGGGCATGGTGCAGACCAAATTCGTCGGCGAACTTGGCCCTCAGGCGCTTGCCGCCGTCGGCGCTGGGCAGCGGGTCATGTTTGCCATGCTCGCCATATTAATGGCAGTAAGCGCCGGCACAACGGCCTTGGTTGCTCGCGCATGGGGTGCCGGAGACTATGAAGAAGCCAGCCGGGTCACCATGGCATCGCTGGTGCTGGCCGGTTCCATGGCCGCCGTGGTGGCAGTGGTTGGCTTTTTGTTCGCCGGCTCCTTGGCCGGCGTCTTCGGTCTTGATGATGAGACCCTTGCCATGGCGACACGCAACATTCGCTGGCTATCGTTTTTCAACATCGCATTTGCAGGCATGCTGATTTTAAGCGCCGCGCTGCGGGCTTCCGGCGATGCCTGGTCGCCGCTGTGGATTGCCGTGGGTATCAACGTGCTCAATCTGCCGCTGCTGTATGCCTTTATCTTTGGGCGCTGGGGCATGCCGGAAATGGGTGTTGCTGGCGCGGCAGTAGCAGCGGGCATCGCCTTCTCTTTGGGCACCTTGGTCCTGCTTACTCTGTGGGTGCGACAGAAGTTTCGCGTGCGTCATGTCACCGGTGGCTGGTGGCGACGCCAGCGCCTGAAACAGTTGGTAAATATTGGTTATCCGGCGGCGCTGGAACAGGGGGTTTTCCAGCTGGGATTTTTCATCTTCCTCATTCTCATTGGCAACAACTACGGCACCGAGGCATTTGCTGCCTACAACATTGGCGTCAATATTCTGGCGATTTGCATGACGGTAGGGTTTGGGTTCTCCATCGCGGGCTCAACCCTCGTCGGACAACATTTGGGCGCCAAGGATTTTGCCGGGGCGTTTCGCAGCGGCTGGCGCGCTATGTTTCTGGCAATTGTATCTATGGGGTTGATTGGCCTTGCGGTGATGGTTTTCGCAGAAGCGCTTGCGACCTATTTTATTGGTGACGGCGACCTGACCATTGAATACACCGTGCAGTTTATTTACGTGCTCGGTGCGATGATGCCGTTGCTGGCCGTGGAGTTCGCCATCGGCGGGGCACTGCGTGGTGCTGGCGATACGCGCTTTCCATTAATCACGACAATTTTAGGGCTGTTGGTCGTGCGCTGTGGTTTGGCCGCGGTGGCCGCCTATTTCGGTCTGCCGGTGATCTGGGTTTACGCGGCATTGATCGGTGACTATGTGTTGAAAGGCGCGATGCTGATTTGGCGTTTCCGCCAAGGTCGATGGAAAACGATTATTCCTGAGAATCCNGCTTACTAAGGGCNTGCTCGGCGCGAATGCTGGTNGATGAGACGTCGTTGCGATACATCGATTCGGGCACNCCNTNGCACAACGCCCGTAGCGCGCTTGGCAGCGTCAGATCATCNAGGGATACGAAGCGCCCCCCNTGTGCACGGCCGAGCACTAAGAAGTCAATGTCGACGCTCCGCAAGCGTTCGATGGCCGCCGCGAGCTTATCGCTACTGTTTTGATAGAANCGCAGTTCGCCAATGCGCGCCATGGTATCGGTGCCCAGCACGAAGGTTGCACCNGGGAATAACTCGGCTTTAGCGGAAAAGTTAGCTTGATTGGTGAGCCAGACGTGTTGATCTGTCATCTGGGCAAGACGCTCTTGGACAGATAAATAGTCGAGGTCCGGTTTGTCCGCGTTGCGCAGCGTCAGTTCAAAGGCGCCAGTTTTTCCAGTGATCTCTTGGGCAACCTGCAGCATCTGGTAATGGCCGTGGTGCACAGGATTGAAGGAGCCGGGCAAAATCAGGCTGCCATCGCTTTGGCCATTGCACCAGCGGTAAGGGGTTGCGCCTAGCAGGGGTTGCCATTGCGGANTCGCTCTGCAAACACTGCCCTGAACCCCAGCGTCATTATCGCCCAACAAGGCCGCGCCTAAGCTGGTGATCAGGGCCTCGCGCAGTGCCGCCTCTTGTTCACTGCGGCTGTTCGCCGCATCCAGTTCGAGGTGGTAATCGTGAGTGGCGCTGACGGTTTGAATTGCCCAGTGCGCGCGAGTTTGGCCGCGTTTCGTGCGATCCGTGACCAGGCTTGCCGTGCAGCCAAGCCCAAAGTGGTCGCTGCCGCCAAAGCCAACTGCTCGCTGATAGGCGGTCATGGCTAAGGCTCTGGCTGTGNCTTGTGAAGCCGCCTGCTCGGGTGGCTTACCCAGCAGGTCGCCGAGTGCCTGCTCGGCGTAGGGTATGGAGGCATCGAGTACTGTGCGCGAGGCGCCGGCAACCGCCAGCAGTTCAGCAAGCAGCGACGCGCCGCCGCCGGTGATGTGCAGCACTCCGCGCCAGCTCGAGTCGTGTAAGGCCTGTATGGTGTTCATCGCAAGGTGCTAGGCAGGCGCAGCCAAAAACTGTTTGACCCGCGTGACAAAACCTTCCAGCTGGTCGTGGTGTACCCAGTGTCCGGCTTCAGCGAATGCCTCCACTTCCAGCGGGCAGTTAAACGCTTCAGTACGACCGTCTGCAATCGGGTCAGACGCCCAAGACTCAAGGCCGCGCACCAGCAAAGTCGGGCATGTGATATCGCCGTAAAGTTGGCCCATTTCGTCTGAGGGCACACCAATGGGCGGGAAGTTGCGCACGTAGTTGTCGAATTTCCAGCTGTAGGTGCCGTCCTCATTTTGATTGCTGCCATGAANGGTCAGGTGTCGTGCTTGGTCTTCGGACAAATGCGGGTTCTCGGCCTGCATGCGTTGAAAGGCTTCCTCCAGCGACGGATAGCGTTTTACCAAGCGTCCGGAGGACGTTCGAATACCCTCCATCCAGTTGTGCAGCCGCTGACTCATGCTCTGGCCCATACGCTCCTNGATCATGGACGGTGGCGGCCCCATGCCTTCAATGGCTACCAGTTTGCTGACCTTTGCCGGATGCAGGGCGGTATAGAGTAGGGCGATAGATCCGCCCAGCGAGTGGCCAATGACCGTTACTGGCGACATCTGCTTTTGATGTAGCAGTTGGGCAATATCGTAGACGTAATCAATTTGGTTNTAGCTGCCGCCGACCATCCATTCGCTATCGCCATGGCCGCGCAAATCTGGCGCNATGATGTGGTAGTCGTCATGGAAGTGCTCGGCAACCCAATCCCAGTTGCGGCAATGATCNCGACCGCCGTGAATCAANATCATGGGCGGTGCGTCTGGGTTTCCCCAGTCGGTGTAATGCAGCCGCAGGCGCTGAGAAAAATAGGTGTGGGAGGTTGGGCCCAAGGTAACGGTCATAGAGGGAATCCTGACTGANAAGCTGTGCAATGAGCGGTGCAGTATAAATCAGCTGTCGCGTGCGGTGGCGGCTAATTCAGCAAANCTGCCCGTTGGCTCGACATTTTGGCAATGACCGCCTCGATAACAAAGCCCAGAATCAGGATAAAAGTGGCGGCAACATGATCGAGCCAGCCCACGGAGAACAGCAGCTGGGCACAGGCATAGATGCCAATTACCCGCACGATGCCACCATAGGCCATGCCCGATGTTTGGCGCGCCATCATCAGCTGCGAGTGAAAGTAGTTGCGGTAGATGATGATCGCNGGCATCAGACACATGATGAGGGTGGCGTCTCGAGACACCGACAGCAGCTGGGGCGGTAGCCCCATAAGCGAGCCCCACAGCAAGCTGTGCAGTGGCGTCAAACTGAAAATCAGCATGATGGCGGTAATACCCGCGCCGACAACGACCATGAAACGACGTTTGCTGGGCAGATCGTCGAAGCCAAAGCTGATAAAAAAGTGGCGGAACTGATTGGCCGCCTGCTGAAAGATCATGCTGAAGTCAAAAGCGACGCGCAGCGCCGCAATGGTCGCGATGCCATCTGGCGTGCGTGCNACAAAGGCGAACAGGATTGGGCGGCTGAGTGCGAACATGACGCCGGTGGTGGAGACCGGCACAAAGAATCCCCACAACTCGCGAAACGTAACGGCTTCGTGNTCAGAGTTTTTCGGTGGTTGGTANAGGCGGTAACGCGCCCATAGCAGCAGGGCAAGCATNACGATAACCCCTAGCGTCTCGGCACCCACNACAACGTAGGTTGGCTTGATTGCCAGGGCCAANCCAGTGAGCAGGGTGGTGATGACCACGCCCAGATAGATGAAGTTGATCGTGGTCATCCACCCGGTGAGTTTGGCCTGTACTAACAAACCGGAAAAGTANTGGCGCTGACCGTTCAGCAAAATCAGCGGACAAAGCAGCGTGAGGTACTCGCCCACTCTGCCAGTGAGGTTTACATTGATGCTGAAGATGTTGGATATCAGCGCCATGCCGGCATGCGTACCCGCGATGACGGCGAGAGGCACCATAATCAGCGTGCTGGCCAAGACGACAAATCGCCAAGACTGGCGGGTGGCGTGGGGGCTGCGTGCATATACATTGGACAGCTGGGCGATGAACTGCAGCGAGGCGTTAAAAAAGCTGAACACGCCATAGGCCAGCGCGAGTACGGCGAGCTCAGTAATGGCGTTGGGATATTTGGCGAGGGCTGCATTTTGAAATTGCACCGACAACACCATCCCCACCCCGATAAGGGCGAGAGGCCAATAAAACCGCCAATAGGCGAGCACCCGGGTTTGGTCTTAGCTTAACGGCGGAAGGTCAGGCTAAACGTAACGGGGACGCTGTAGCTGATGGAGGGCAGGCCGGCGACCTCGCGTAGCGCTTCGATGCCGTTCACCAGTTCCAGAGCGTTGGCGTTGACGACAATAGGCGCNACCGTGGTGACNCTCACGGTGTTGTCGTCTNCGGGCACCACCAGCACATCGCCCTGCACTTGAGTTGATTGTCCGNCCAAACTGAGTTGGGCGGAAATGGGTTTTACGATCGGTGCAGTCAAAGACGTGAGTTCGCCAAGGTTTAGCTCGGTTGTGATTTCTGCTTGAGGAAATGAGACCACGTTAAAGAGCATGTTCTGCATCCGTGCATTACGTATTTTGATACCCGTCTCGACGCTCGCCAGATCAATACTGAGCTGCGCCTGGCCACTATCGGTGATGAAGCCCGAAAGCAGGTCAAAGGTGTGGGTCTCNGCAATGTGATTGGCTTTGACGGAAATGAAGTTCAGTTGGGATGACTCATTCACCAGCTGCCAAGCGGCTTGAACGCNGACNCTTGAGAGTATTAGGCCGACGGCGACTATGAGCCGAATCGGTAAAGTACGAGTCTGAGTGAACATGGTTTGCTCCAAGATTTTCAAAGTGTTCGGCTAATCAACTCTTTCATGATTTCGTTGGTGCCGCCGTAAATGGACTGCACTCGCGCGTCTTTGTACATGCGCGAGATCGGGTATTCGTCCATATAACCTGCGCCGCCGTGCAGCTGTAAACAGGTGTCGATGATTTGGTTTTGTTTGTCCGTGCACCAGTATTTGGCCATAGAGGCCGTTGACGCATCCAACTCACCCGCTAGATGCTTTATCAAGCACTGATCCACAAAGGTCCGCGCAATCAGCGCTTCGGTCTTGCATTCTGCGAGCTTGAACTTAGTGTTCTGAAAATCCAGCACCCGTTGCCCAAACGCTTTGCGCTCTTTCACAAACTCGAGGGTTAACGTGATAGCGCGCTCCATATCCACTACGGCTGCTTGGGCAATATTCAAACGCTCCTGGGGTAGCTGCTGCATGAGCTGCACGAAGCCCTTACCTTCCTCGCCGACGAGATTTTCAGCGGGCACTCGGCAGTCTTCGAAAAAGAGCTCAGAGGTATCTGCTGCTGCTTGGCCGAGCTTCTTTAAGTTACGGCCCTTGCTAAAGCCCTCGGTGGCCCCTTCAACCACGATTAGGCTGATGCCCTTGGCACCTTGGGATGGATCGGTCTTTGCGACCACTATGACCAGATCACAGTGCTGTCCGTTGCTGATGTAGGTCTTCGAGCCATTGATGACGAACTCGTCGCCATCGCGAATGGCCGTGGTGCGAATGCTCTGCAGGTCGGAACCCGTATTGGGTTCCGTCATGGCTATGGCGCCTACCTTGGTGCCTGCAGCCATACCCGGCAGCCAGCGCTGCCGCTGATCTTCGTTGCCGTAATGTCGGAAGTAGGGCGCAACAATTTGACTGTGTACTTGGGTGCCGAGACCTGAGGCTCCGGAGCGCAGCTGTTCTTCCATGATCACGGTTTCGTGGCGGTAGTCGCCGCCTGCGCCGCCGTATTCCACAGGCATTTCTGCGAGCAAAAAGCCGGCAGCCCCGGTCTTTGTCCAGGCGTCGCGATCGACAAGACCGTTCGCCTCCCAGCGTTCTTGCTCAGGCGCAAGTTCGCTTGTGAAAAATTTGCGCGCCGCATCACGCAGCATGGTGAGCTCATCGTTCATCCACGGTGATGTGTAGTTCTCAAATAAATCTGTCATGGCTGTTCCTCCCTCTGCAGTTCATGGTGCTGTAATCGGGAACAGACTGCTACCGCGATTCTTAAGCTCAGCGCTGGGGCTTTTAGGTTCAGGTTTAGGGAGCAGTGCTGCGGGGTTAGTCTTGGCAACGACGTGCTGGCTCCAACCGAGGAAAAGCCAAGGTAGGCGCTACTCAAGCTGGGTTTCTTGGCTAGGAATCGAGCGCGTCGGTGTGGTGACCTTTGCCGAAAATCCCGACACAGCTTTGGCGGTGAGGGCGAAGTGCGACTTCTAGGCGACACGCTATCTGATCGAGCTAAGCTGAAACGCAAGCCAAGAAACTGGCTGCCATGCACAAAAAACCCCGCTAACCGTTAGCCAGTTGCGAGGTTTTTTCTTGCGAAGGTATCAGCCTTTGCCCGTTATGCAGAGGCTTCTACGGTCTCTACGATAATAGTTTTTAGCTCCTCAGGTGCCGTTTGCGGACTAAAGCGGCCGACGACTTCGCCGTTACCGTCCACCAGGAACTTGGCAAAGTTCCACGGAATGTCGGCATTGCCCTCTTCGTCCTCACGCTGACTTGTTAAGAACGCATACAGTTCACAAGCCTGGCTACCGTTAACGTTGATTTTGCTGAATATCGGAAAGTTTGCCTGATACTTAGTCGTGGCAAATTCCAAAATTTCGGCGTCTGAGCCCGGCTCCTGCGCTCCAAATTGGTTGCAGGGAAATGCCAGTACCGTGAAGGGATGATCGCTGAATTCTTCTTGCAGAGTACGCAACCCGGCGTACTGATTGGTGAGGCCTCAGCGGCTCGCGACATTGACGATAAGACAGGTTTGGCCGGCAAAGTCCTGAAAGCTAATTTCTTCGCCTTGCGCGTTGGTCATGGTGAGTTGGTGAAATTGAGTCATAGCTGCTCCTTGGTGTGCGGGGCGATGACCATAGCGCAATATCTTGATGCGTGAAATCTTGGGGTTCTACCTGTCCACGCTGCGGTAGCACTGCCGGGATGATCTGTTTAACATCGGCGCAGGGAACTAGGAAAGACCGAGTTCATCGTCGGGGTGGGGGAACATTGATCTTTGAGGTCGATACCTATCGCTTGATCAAGCGGTAGTCACACTGATTGTTAACTCTTGCCGGTCTGGTGTGACTCCACGCGGAGTCGTGGAGACTTAAATGGCGGTCCGAAATGGCTGTGGGGGATTGACGTTGCGGCCTTAGTTCAAAACCGCCGGCGGTGGGAACCGCTGAAAAGAAATATTAGCTTTGATAAAAAAGAGGAAATAACCATGCGCGATGTTGTAATTGTCGATAGCGTTCGCACTGGCTTGACCAAGGCCTTTCGCGGCAGCTTCAACCTGACTCGTTCCGACGATCTGTTGGCTCACTGCATTGATTCATTGTTGGATCGAAACCCACAGCTTGGACCCGACGAAGTCGAAGACGTATACGTTGGCGCGGCAAGCCACGCCGGTGAACAGGACGGTAACCTCGCTCGTTTGGCGGTCGTGTTGTCAAAATTGCCTATCACTGCAGCTGGCGTCACCATCAACCGCTTCTGCTCTTCAGGCCTACAGTCTATTGCGCTGGCAGCAAACCAAATTGCTAGCGGACAAACCGAAGTGGCCATTGCTGGTGGTGTAGACAGCATTTCTATGCGAACTCGCCAAGAACCTGGCAAGGCGAAGCAAAACCAGCGCCTGCTGGACGAGAAGCCAGAGATCTTCATGGCTATGGGTAACACCGCCGAGGTTGTTGCGCGTCGCTACCAAGTCACTCGTGAAGCGCAAGACGAGTATGCGCTGCAAAGCCAGCAGAGTTATCAAGCCGCCGTTGAAGCAGGCTCAATCGCCGAAGAGATCGTTGGCATGAACGCCACTATGCTCAAGGTAAATAAAGAGACCGGTGAAGAAACCCACGAAGAAGTTTGGGTGGACAAGGACGAGTGCAACCGTCCACAGACCACGCTGGAAGGCCTGGCGTCACTGCCGCCTGCTTTCGAAGAAGACGGTTCTGTCACGGCGGGTAATGCTTCACAGCTGTCTGACGGTGCGTCTATGACACTGCTGATGAGTGCTGATCGCGCGGCTCAGCTGGGCCTGACCCCAATGGGTATTTACCGAGGCTTCACGGTTGCTGGTTGTGAGCCTGACGAAATGGGCATCGGTCCTGTGTTCGCGATTCCACGTTTGTTGAAGAATGCTGGCGTGTCTATCGATGACATCGACCTTTGGGAACTGAACGAAGCGTTCGCTTCGCAGTGCCTGTACTCCCGCGATGCCCTCGGCATCGATAACGAGAAGTACAATGTACTGGGCGGCAGCATCTCAATCGGCCATCCATTCGGTATGACCGGTTCGCGTCAAACCGGATCGATCCTGCGTGAACTCAAGCGTCGCAATAAGAAGTACGGTGTTGTGACCATGTGCATCGGCGGCGGCCAAGGGGCTGCAGGTCTGTTCGAATCGGTATAAGCCGGGTTACCGATACGCCGAAGCTAGGATCTAAGGATAAGAGCTAAAGACACGATCTAAAGCCAAGATCCGAAGCCGAAGAGCGGATATAAAAGCGACCATTATGGTCGCTTTTTTTATGGGCTGAATTTGTGCGCTTTATCGCACATGTCAGGCCCGCCAGATAACGTCGCAAACCGGCGTTGACACGTAACACTTTGAAACAGGAAGGACATGGCCTAGAAACAGGCGGCGCAGATAATTGGCCTTCTAGAGCGTTGTCAGAAGGTTGGCCAAAGGGCACCATGGCTGAATGAGATCAATCAAGGTAACAGGCACCCACCAACTACTTTGCCAGCATGTAAGGCAGACACTGCGCACAGGCGCTAACGCTTGCATATGGCTCGGATTGGCTACAACGGGATATGCACAGAATACCGCCGCAGTCGCCATCGACGAAAACCCTTCGGCACAGTTAGCAAATGAGACTGACCAGCAAATTGGGCTATTGCTGCAGCGCTGGCCCCAGCTCGATGCTATTCAACGACGAGACCTGCTTGCCGAGGTGCGCAAGCGCATGCATTTGGCGAAAAAAGCCGAAGCCTCAGCAAACAGCAGCAATCTTCAAAATCACCCGCCATCGTTAACACTGAGAATTAAGCGCGCCCAAACCCAACATAGCTATGGGCGTGAATCCAACAGGCTGAGTGGCAGCTTGAATGATCAAGCGGTCGGACAGCCGCAAAACCCTTCAGCAAATCGTGATGCTCCGCGAGAAATGGTGATTCGTACCACGGTCACGCAGATACTGCCCGACGGCAGTCGGCTAGTGCGAGAGCAGACATTGTTGCCTGGCGCCCAGCCGTACCGCTCAAGTGTAAGATCAACCGCATCAGCATCCGCCGCGGGTAACGCTGAAGAAGGTGAGTCTAAGCATGCCAGTGACGTCGCAAAGGCGCCGCCGAGTAAGGTTAGAGTCATCACAACCACGGTGCGCTTTGGCGCAGGGTTTGATCAACGCAGTCGACGAGCAACCTACGTCGAACGCCCCAAGGACGGCGTTCGTCGCGTGTCGACCCCTCAACGAGAAACGCTGGAACAGCGTACCCAAGGCATCGAGCAGTAGGGATATGGCATTGGCGCATCAACAAGAAGCTGAGGCGGTGCCTGAGCGAATTTTGGTCTTGGACGACGACCTGGAAATCTGCGAGCTAACCCAAGCCTATCTGCAACAGCAGGGCTTTGCGGTGGATACAGTGCAGTCTGGTGAGGCGCTTAACAGCTATCTGCAAGATCATACCGTCGACTTACTGGTACTCGACCTTATGTTGCCGGGCGAGCACGGTCTGACCATTGCGCAACGCGTAAAAAAAGACCTAGACCTGCCTATCATTATTATTTCTGCTCAAGGCGACGACGTAGATCGGATCGTTGGGTTGGAACTTGGCGCGGACGACTATTTGGCCAAGCCGTTTAACCCCCGTGAATTGCTCGCGCGTATTCGCGCAGTGCTGCGCCGCTCCAGCCGCCTTGTCTATGATGCGCAGGAGGCTTCCTCTTCGGCAAACTTTGGAGCCTTCACTCTCGACCTAGCGGCCCATCAGCTCCGTCGCGGCGATAAGGACATACCTCTGACGTCGGGTGAATTTGATCTGCTGGCCATCTTAGTTTCTCACCCGAACAAGGTGCTGCATCGAGACCGCATACTCGATCTTCTGACGGGCGCTGAGCGCTCGCCCTTTGATCGCTCCATCGACGTACGCATTACGCGCTTGCGCTCTAAGCTTGAGAGTGATCCCACAAATCCGGTGTTCATTAAAACGATCTGGGGCAAGGGTTATATGTTTTGTCCGGTCACCGCAGAATCTTCCAGCGCGCACTAAACGCCTGAATGCCCAGTTGGGATAGCGTATGAATTTGCTGAAGAGAATTCGCAACTCTGAATCCTTACAGCCGCAATCGCTCCTAGGGCGTACCAATCTCACGCTGGCGATTAGCTCCTTCGCCATTGTCTTGGTCGCGACCTTTGCCCTGAATGTCTTTGTCATCGACCCCATAGCTGAGCGGTCGGCGGATGATGAGGCCGCTTTGCTCGTGCTTTCAGCACAAACGTGGGTAGAGCTACCGCCTCAGGCACGCCCTTATTTTGAGCTGGAACTGGCACAAGGCCACGATCTGATCATTAGCGTCGCTGAACAGTCCCTCCCGCCTCTGGAGCGTTACCTACCATTCACACAAATATTGGTGGAAAAACTGCAGCAGCGTTTGGCCATTGATGTGCAAATGTACGATGGCGAAGACCTGATTTGGGTTGACGTGCCGATGGCGGGTTACAGCCTGCAAATTGGTTTTTCGCCGGATCGGCGTGACGTGCAGTTGCTGTACGTTGCCATCGCAATTGCCACGTTGGGCTCGGGCATTGTCTTTTTGACGTCGCTACTGATCGTGCGCCGCATTGCGCGCCCCTTGGTACAAGTGGGTAAGCAGGCGGAAGCGTTTCGCGGCTTGGCGGAAATCGAGCCCTTGCCTGAGACCGGCCCCCGAGAGTTGGTGTTGCTGGCGCGCAACTTCAATACCATGGCTGACGAGATCGCCTTGCTGTTAGCCAATAGAACGACCTTGATGGCAGGCATTTCCCACGATCTGCGCACACCCTTGACGCGCATGCGGCTAGCCCTTGCCCTGCTACCCGATGACATTGACCCGGCGCTGGCGCAGCGCTTTGAGCGCAACCTAGAAACTATGGACACGTTGATAACCGATGCACTGCGGTTTGCCCAGGGTACCCGGGAAACGGCGCAGCCGGTGGCGCTTTTGGCCTACGTCACTGAAGTACTGGAGACCTTCGACCAAGACGTCGAGCTTTTCGCAACCATTGATGATGACTTGGTCGTAAGCCTCGCGCCCAATGCGTTTTCACGGGTGTTGGTGAACTTGGTGGGTAATGGCATCAAGTACGCGAGCAGCGTGAGCGTGTCCCTGAGTGCGACGGAAATTGTCGTGCACGACAACGGTCCGGGTATCCCAGAAGCAGAGCGGAGCAGCGTCTTTCAACCCTTTTACCGACTCGATGCCTCGCGCAACCCAAGCTCAGGCGGCAGCGGGCTGGGCCTAGCTGTCGTGCAGCAGCTAAGCGGCACGCACGGGTGGCAGGTAGAAATCCAAGAGTCCCATCTGGGCGGTGCCGCCTTTCATTGGCGGTTCGCCGCACAGCCAACGATGTCAGAGTGAGAGCCAGTTCTCAAAAAGTCGTGCAATGTCACGCGCGCTGAAATCTCTGCGCTCGCATTGACACACATTGTCACAAAAAAACCAGCACTCGAAATGCTCTAGAAACTCGGAATTTGGATAGTGAAGAGGTTGCCGCAATGGTGACATTTCTCTCCCGGATCTCGAGAGCAAGGAGCCTTGTCGTGCGGTGCGGCGCAAATCCGTCGCAGCACCGATTAAATCACTGCGAGGCTCAATGTTCTGAAGTGCACGAGATCGTTCTGGAAGCCGCCGGTTTTCTCTCCAGACCGGCGGCTTTTCTTTACCCAAAATTCCCCTTCGAGCCAACGCTCAAAACAGCCGCTGACAGTGCCGTCAGACCCTTGCGTCCTGCGCTTGATTCATCAACGATGTGCGCTTTCTTCACAGGGTGAGCGCTATGTCCGATGCCACAAATGAACCAGCCGATGTGATCTTTGAGAATGTGCTTTATGCCACTGACGGGCCCTTGGCCCTTATTACGATCAACCGGCCGGAAAAGCACAACGCAATCTCGCTGGCAACGCTTGATGATCTGCACGGTGCTGTAGACCTTGCCGCCGACGATGACAATATTCGGGTAATCGCAATTACCGGCGCCGGGGGCAAGGCTTTCGCCGCAGGCTCTGACTTATCGGAGGTCGTCGACCGCGATTTTAAGAAGGCACTGCAGCCAATCGTTCAGGG
Source organism: Gammaproteobacteria bacterium (assembly GCA_002726925.1). Lineage (GTDB taxonomy): Bacteria > Pseudomonadota > Gammaproteobacteria > Pseudomonadales > Azotimanducaceae > UBA4421. Next base: position 21,378 of record PBTJ01000047.1, read on the forward strand.
TTTGGCAGAAAAACTCGAGCGTACGCCGAAGCCCACGATTGCGGCCATCGACGGCATTTGTATGGGTGGCGGGCTGGAGGTTGCGCTTGGCTGTGATCTGCGCGTGGCTACTCCCCAATCGCGGTTCGCAACGCCCGAAGGCAAGTTAGGCATCATTCCTGGCGGCGGCGCTACGGCGCGACTGCCGCGCATTGTCGGTCGCGGTTGGGGTATGGAAATGATGCTGATGGGTGAGCCCATTGATGCAGATCGGGCGCTGCAAATGGGCCTGGTTACCCGGCTGGTGGAAAGCGATGAACTGCTAAACGAAGTTACTCTCATGGCACAGCATCTGGCGTCTTTTGCGCCCTTCGTGCCGCGCACCATGAAGGCCATGGTGCACTTTGGTATGGAAGCGAGTCTTGCTGGTGCTTTGATGTTTGAAAAGTACGCTCAGGGTGCCCTTGTGCAAACCGAAGACAAAGCCGAGGGCATTGCAGCCTTCCTCGAGAAGCGAACGCCTCAGTTCAAAGGCAAGTAAGCTCGGCGTCTTGTCGTGATACGGGTGTTTCGGACATACTAAATCGTCAATCTAGATAAAGGAGAGTATTAAATGGCCGTAGATAAGTTCCCGGTTGAGGGAAGCCATATCATGATGTTTGCTCGCTCAGTAGCGGACGACAATCAAATTTACTACGACGCGGACTATGCGAAATCAACAGAAGCAGGCGGAGTTATCGCACCGCCAACGTTCGCTCAATCCTCGGCGCAATTTGACGAAACGTATTTTTTGCGCCCACAAATTGGCGAGGACTGGTTCGGTTCAGGCAAGGAAGCCACGAGCATAAAGAAGAAAGAGTCTTCAGGTGGCGGCGGTGGTGGCGGTTTGCACGCTGAGCAGCACTTCGAATACCACCGGCATATTGGCCCCGGCGATGTGCTCACCGCCGAAGTTAAACCCGGTAAAACCTGGGAGAAGGAAGGAAAACGCTCTGGCAAACTGGTCTTCAGTGAAACGATTACTGAGTATCGAGACCAAAACGGAGCATTGGCAATTACCGCGCGAGGCGTCGGCGTTCGTACCGAGCGTCCGGTCGATCAATAGGGGGAATGTATGGCTCTTTCAGCAAGTAATTTAAAAGCAGGCGATACCTACACAGAGTGTTTGGTGGACGACCTCTCGCGTACGCAAATTGTCATGTACGCAGGTGCTTCTGGTGACTACAACCCAGTGCACACCGATGAGAGATTTACCAAGGAAGTGGCGGGTTACCCATCGGTATTTGCCCACGGCATGTTGACCATGGGCATGACCGGCCGCATGTTGACCAATTACGTTGGCGACGGTCGCTTGACCAAGTACGGTGTGCGATTTACCAGTCAAGTGTGGCCTGGAGACACGCTGAACTCCACGGCAACCGTTGTTGATGTCACCGACGGTATCGTCAATTTGAACGTTGAGACCACTAATCAAGATGGCGCCGTGGTGCTGTCTGGATACGCGGCGGCCCGAGTGGACTGAGCGGGCAGGGATAGGCGTAAGCAAGGCGGGCGTCCCTAGGGTAGCCCGTTTTTTTTGCCCAAGGTTAGCCGATTGCGCCTACCACTTTTCTAACGACGTACGCACATCCAACTCAAAGCTCCATGCCTGCCTAGGCTGTTGGTAGAGATAGACGTAACCGTCGACGATACCGTCGATATCGATCATGCCCTCATCGCCGAGCTTTGCTGCGTATTCGGGTAAGCCTTGCTTAATCTTTTCACCGCCAATGGGGCCATCGACCACTACATGACCCACGTGCACTCCGTCGCGCCCGTATTCCTTAGCCATAGCCTGAGCCAAGTTGCGTAGCGCGCCCTTGGACGAGTTGAAAGCGCCAAAGTTCTCTCTGCCGCGCAGAGAGGCGCTTGCTCCTGTGAAGATCAGCGTACCGCCGTTGCCAGCAAAGGCGTTGATGGCTGCTCGACCAAATAAGAAACCGCCAAAGCAGCATACGCGCCAACTGTTCTCAAAATACTCGGCGCTCATGTCTGCGATGCGTCCCGGCGTGTTGTTACCGGTGTTGTAGATCGCCACCGTAAGATCACTGCCGGCAATCTCGAATAGCCGTTCGGTATCCGCTTCCAAGGTGGCATCAGCAATCACCGCTTGGGCGCTCCCGCCGGCACCTCCGATGGCGTCAACCACAGCATCAAGTTTGGCCTGTGTTCTGCCCGCTACCAGTACGTGCAGCCCAAGACGGGCAAATCGCACACACAGTTGGGCGCCCAATCCGTCCAGCGGTCCTACACCGCTCACGATGGCTGTTTTCATGAAGAGGCCTCTGGAATGACTTGTTTGAATGGGTGCACGCTAACGCTGTGAAATAGGCCAGCGAGGTTGTAGGGGTCGGCTGCAGCGATGGTCTTTGCTTGGGCCAAATTCTCGCAATCGATGACCACGATGGAGCCAATGGGTTTTGATTCGTCGTCACTGAGTATCGGGCCGGCGAAACGCACGGTTTGTGATCCTAAAAACGCCAGATGCGCAGGCCGTGTTTGCTTGCGCAGTTCAAAGCCGTCATCGATGTCATGACAGATCAAAGAAAAAAGCATAGGTACTCCTTAATCTAATTGAGGTAGGTTTTTAGCTGTTCCACAGTGGCGAGCAGCGGGCCGCGAGAGCAATCGAAGACTGCTGCGGTGCTGAGAAAGTCATGCACGAGCCCTTCGCAAAGCATGATCTGTGCCTTGCTACCGGCTGCTTGGAGTGCCTCAGCATAGGCCTCGCCCTCATCTCTGAGGGGGTCATATTCAGCCGTCAGCACCAGTGCCGGAGGCAGGTTAGCAAGATTGGCCGCCTTTATCGGTGCGGTACGCGGGTCGTCGCGGTCGGTCACAGTGGCGCAGTAGGTCTCCCAAAACCACTCCATGATGGCGGTTTCGAGCAAATACCCGGCGCCGTTGTCCGACCATGATTGGCGATTCATGTCGGCTTCGACTACCGGGTAGAATAGACCTTGAAAGGCAAGTGCAGGACCACCCTGATCTCGAGTCATTTGTGCCATCACCGTCGCCAGCGTGCCGCCTGCGCTTTCCCCGGCGACGCCGATCTTGCCGTTGCCAGCAAGCTCCGTTGCATGCTCGGCAGCCCAAAGCACGGCTGCGTAACAGTCGTTGACGGCGGCAGGAAACACGTGCTCCGGAGCGAGTCGGTAGTCGACTGACACGACAACAACGCCGGCCAAAGTAGCTATTTCACGGCACACCGAGTCACAGGTATCTAAATCACCGATCACCCAGCCGCCACCGTGAAAATATACTAAGGTGCCGAAAAGGCCGTCACCGGCGGGACGATAGATACGAATGGGAATGTTGCCCAAGGGGCCGTCGATTGTGCGATTTTCGATCGCGTGAATGGCAAGGTCTGGGTTGACCGGACGCGACAACCGATAACCCTCGCGGGCAACGGCAATGGGTAGTTCAGACAACTTTGGTGCAGGGCCGTTGGCAGCTAACTGCTCGAACATGGCTTGGTATTCAGGTGATAATGGCATTGAATTTTTCCCTCTCATCCCAATCTAGTCCGCAAAGAAGCTACACTATCGAGCTTGCTAACACTATAAGGCGCCGAGGTTAGGCCTGCGGGTCTCTCGCCTTTTATGCAGTCACATATGAATCACATATGAATTGCATCGAGGTGTTTGATATACAGACGGCGAGAAAGCCAATGGAGAAGTTGATGATACGGTTCGAAAAAGCGACAGAAGACCTAGAGAAAGAGGCGGAAAACGCTAAGCCGGCAAACATGCTCGAGAGCGTATTGCACAAGAATCGTACTCTGACGCTTTTTGGCGAGATCAACCAAGATGTTGCGCGTAAAACCGCTGAAAGATTGTTGGCGTTGGCATTCGAATCCGACGACCCTATCACCCTGTACATCGGCTCTCCCGGTGGCCATGTGGAGTCCGGCGATACCATTTACGACATGATTCAGTTCATTAAGCCGACGGTACGAATCGTTGGCACTGGTTGGGTCGGTAGTATCGCTACCCACATTTACCTTGCGGCCGACAAGGAGCATCGCTACGCACTGCCCAACACTCGATTCTTGATTCATCAGCCCTCGGGAGGTTTCGGCGGCGATGCCACGGATATTCAGATACACGCGCAGGAAATCTTGAAAACGCGCGAGCGCATTAACTCAGTGATCGCTGATCGCACCGGGCAAAGCGTCGAGCGCGTGACAGAAGATACGGCACGCGACTGCTGGATGAGCGCGGAAGAATCTGTCGAATACGGACTGATTGGCAAAATCATCTCCAGCATTGATGACATCGCCTGATTAAACAGATGCTAAGCCGCGACCGGTTGCCTGACCGGTCGCTCTGCCGCCTTCAAGTTCCCCCACTCCTTTTCTAGCCAAGCGGCTTTCCAAGGCGCCTGCGCCGTGGCGTAATGCTTTTTGGTTTTGGCGTATCGCCAAGATGACTCAACGGAGGGGACAACATGGCTTATGACTATCAGCTAATCGACGTGGCGATCACCGGCGGTATTGCGACGGTGACGATCAACAATCCACCCATCAACATCATCACACCGCAGCTCTATCAAGAGCTTGTGGACTTAGTGGCCGAACTTAAAGACGACGATGGCCTGACCGTCGTGGTCTTCAAAAGCGCCGACCCAGACTTTTTTATTGCCCACTACGATGTTGCCAACATTCTTAAGTTTCCTACCGACGGTGATGCGGAACGCAATCTTGAGTTGAGTGATTTCCACACAATGTGTGAACGTGTGCGCACTATGAACAAGGTTACCATCGCTCAGATTGAAGGTCGCGTCGGTGGCGGCGGCAGCGAGTTTGCCGCCAGCATGGACATGCGTTTTGGTGTGATTGGCAAAACCATCGTTAACCAAATGGAAGTGCCGCTCGGTATTCTGCCCGGCGGCTCCGGCACTCAGCGCCTTCCTCGCCTGGTTGGACGTGGCCGCGCAATGGAAATTGTGCTTGGTGCTGATGACCTAGATGCAGAGACCGCCGAGCGCTGGGGCTACNTGAACCGAATCTATGGCGCGGAGCAAATTGATGCCAAGGTCGCGGCACTGGCAGAGAGAATTTCGCGCTTTCCGGTGGCAGCNGTGCGTTTAGCGAAAGCCTCGGTGAACGCGTCAGATTTGCCCATTCAGCAGGGTTTGCAAGAAGAGGCATATCTGTTNGCGCGACTCCTTCGAACGGAAGCTGCGCAACACAACATGAGTCAGTTTTTGCAGANTGGCGGTCAAACCCGTGAAGGAGAACTTCGCGTTGGCGAACTTTCGGCACAATTGGGCAAGGCTGATTAGCGCCGGAATTGGCTCTGAAGTCCTAGCGTGCCTAGCTCAGTGCTAGGCGTTCTTCTGTACAAGTCGGTGGGCAATGTAGAGGTAGATCAAGGCAGGTATAAGCACCGCCAGTACGCTGGGTAAGCTGAAGACCGAAGCCATGGGCGCGAATAGGTCCTGCAGATATTTGAATGCCAGACCAATGAATATNCCCAGCGTCAAACGCTGGCCAATGCTCGTGTGTCTCAGGGGGCCCAGAACCACTGCCAGTGCCATNAGCGCCATGCTGAGATAGATCACNGGTGTCANGGCCTTGCGCCAAAAGTGAAGCTCGTAGGCAACGCTGNCGGATTCGTGCTGATCTGCCCGTGCCAAGTAGTCCCAAGTCTGTAACAGGGTCATTTTCCTTGGGTCGNAAAAAGCTTGGCTGGCCAGTTGCTNCGGCGTCACTGGGTTGTTCCATACGCGTTGCTCCTCCTCGAACGACGCACTACGACGCTCANACAGNGTCGTGGATNGCACACGATGTAGGCGCCAAAAACCCTCCTCGTTGTCGAATGAACCTTTCTCGGCGTAACGCGATGCCAGCAGCCGGTTGCTCTCATCGATTTCATAAATCTGAATATTCGCCATGTCGCCTTGTTGATTCATGCTTGCGATATGCNCAAATTCCGCACCTTGTCCTACGTTCNGGCGTAACCAGATACCTTCTTGCGGCGTGACGAAGGTGGCGCGCGTATCCGTATGGCCCGAGGCTACTGGCAGCGAAGCCGCAATGGCGNCACGTTTAAATTGTTCTGCTGCGCGCTCTCCGGTGGGGGAGGCCCATTCACTTAAGGTCAGGCCCAGCAGTAAGCAAATGCCCAAGGTGGGCAGCAGTGCGGCGAGAATTCGATACGGAGAAACGCCTGCAGCGCGTATGGCGGTGAGTTCACCNCCCTCGGATAGGTTGCCCAGTGCCAACAGTAGCCCGACGAANACACCGTAGGACATAAGCTCTTCGATACGCCTTGGCATGGTCAACAAAAGGTATTCAAGGGCCTGGACAAACCCGTAGGTCGCACTGCCCTTATCGAGTTCTTCGATCAGCGCAAACAGCAGCGTTAGTGTCGCCAGCACGGCGATCACCGTGGCAATAGCGATCAGACATTGGCGCGTCAGGTAGCGGTCTAAGACGCTCAAGAGCCCGTCTCCGTGGTGGTGGGTACCTCGGTCAGGGCGCGCATGGCTTCATCATTACTGAAGAAGATCTCACCACTGATATTTTCCGCAAGATTGGTTGGGCTTAAGGCCTGCATCAAGGGGCCCTTGATCTCACTGAGGTGAAAATGAATGCCCGCATCAGCCAGTGTGCGACTGACACGCAATAACATGGTCAGGCCAGTGCTATCGATGCGATTGACCGAACCACAAGCCAGCACAACATCTTGCGTGCCTCGTCGACGCAGCGCGCGACCTACAACGCGCGCTTCAATTTGCGTGGCATTGGCGAAGAAAATGTTCTCGTCTACCCGCAAGGCCAACACATGATGATGCAGGGTGACCGAATAGCGTTTCGCCGAGCGAAACTGCTCGCTGTCGCCAAGTCTGCCAATTTGCGTAATCACTGGATTGCTGGCACCGCGTAAGAAAAAAGCGACGGATAAAAGCACGCCAAAGAGCAGGCCGACCTCTACTCCAAGAGCGAGCACGCCCACTGCGGTAGCCCACTCGGTCCAACAGTCTTGACGGTAGCTGCTCCAGTTTTTGCGCCAGCTATGGAGATCGATGAGGTTGAGCACCGACACCATGACGATGGCAGCCAGCGCCGCCTTCGGCAGATCGACAAAAGCCTCGGTAAAAAATAGCAGTGTGCAAACGATGATAACGGCGCAGATTATTGAACTGACCGGCGAGCGCGCGCCTGCAGCGTAATTCACACCAGACCGAGAAAATGACCCGGCGACGGGATAGGCGCTGCTGAGCGCAGCGCCAATGTTAGCGGCGCTAAGAGCGATGAGTTCTTGGTTCGGTCGGACTTGCTCACGTTCCTTGGCAGCCAAGGTGGCGCCGATGGAGTAGCTTTCTATGTAGGTAATGACGGCAATCACCGCGGCGGACGGTAGCAGGGCAAGCCATAGGGCTAAGTCCATGGATGGCCAAGCCAATGTGGGCAGACCTTGCGGCACCGCGTCGACGGTTTCAGTAGCCCCGGACAGCCCCAAGGTCGATACGCATAAAATACCCGCCAGGGCCGCCCANAGCGGGCCAGTTTTTGTCAGCGGATGATCGTCACCGCGCAGTCCAACGANTGTGAGCAGTCGCTGGATCAGCGTTTTTGAGCACAGCAGAAACAACAGCGCTGTGACCCCAATGGTCAGCGTCGTGGCATTCAGCCCATCCACACTCTTTAGCAAGGCTGATACCTGTAGCAGCGGGCTGCTGGTTTGGTCAATGCTGATGCCAGTGATGGCGGGTAACTGCGAGACAATGATGAGCAGCGCGGCAGCATTCACAAAGCCGGTGATCACCGGGTGGCTTAACAAAGTCACCAAGCCGCCCATCTTGAACAGGTTGAGAGCGAGCAAAATCAGTCCTACCTGCAGGCACAGCACGCTGGAAATCATCAGGTGTGCATTGCCGTAATCAGGTGCGTGTTGGGCAATGGCCGCGGCGACCAGCAGCGCAGCTACAGCCACCGGTCCGACCACCAGATGCCGAGAACTACCCAAGCAAGCATAAATCAACATCGGCAGCAGGCAGGCATAAAGACCGGCTTGAGGCGGTAATCCGGCGAGGGAGGCATAGGCAACTGCCTGAGGCACGGTCACCATGCCAACGACGACACCAGCAGATAAATCGCTACTGAAATCCGCGCGGGTATAAAACTTGAGTGACTGGACCAGCGGTATCCACTGCTGCCATCGACGGCCAGCTAACGCAAGCCGAGTCAGCAAACGCATGGCGGGTAGCCAGATGCCGTGGCATTACCCATTGGCGCTGCGCCTGACAGCGCGACGTGAGTTTTGCCTTGTGTTGAGCGTGGCCGGGATTGCATCTCGTAAGTTTATCAGGAGGTGCGTTGAGTACGCGGAATTTTTTTGGCGCGAACGCCTAGCCCACCACCCAGATGTTTTATGCGTGATGTTACACTTGCGGCGACGGCAGCAGATCAACAGAGGATGCGGACATGGACGTAAAGGCGGCAGTAGCCCATGCAGCGGGCAAGGACCTCAGTATCGAAACGGTCAGGCTCGAAGGCCCCCGCGCCAGCGAAGTGCTGGTGGAGATTATGGCGACCGGTATTTGCCATACCGATGCGTTTACCCTTTCCGGTGGCGATCCAGAAGGCATTTTTCCTGCCATCCTCGGTCACGAGGGCGCGGGTGTGGTGCGAGAGGTGGGAGCCGACGTCACCTCCTTAGCGGTGGGCGATCATGTGATTCCGCTTTACACACCGGAATGCCGAGCCTGCAAATTTTGCCTGTCTGGCAAAACCAACCTGTGTGGTGCCATTCGTGAGACCCAAGGCCAAGGTCTCATGCCTGATGGCAGTTCGCGCTTTTCTCTTGGCGGGCAACCCATCTATCACTATATGGGCACATCGACCTTTGCCAATTTTACAGTGGTGCCAGAAATTGCCTTGGCAAAAATTCGTGCTGACGCGCCCTTCGACAAGGTCTGTTATATCGGCTGTGGCGTGACCACGGGCATTGGCGCGGTGATGAACACGGCCAAGGTAGAAGCCGGTGCGAGTGTCGCGGTATTTGGCCTTGGCGGAATCGGACTCAACGTGATTCAGGGCGCGCGCCTTGCTGGCGCGGAGCGCATCATTGGGATCGACCTCAATAACGGTCGTAAATCGTTGGCAGAGCGCTTTGGTATGACGGACTTTGTGAACCCGACTGAGGTGCACGATACGGTGCAGGCAATTGTCGATATGACCGACGGCGGGGTGGACTACTCCTTCGAGTGCATTGGCAATGTTAATGTCATGCGCCAAGCGTTGGAATGTTGTCACAAAGGCTGGGGCGAGAGCATCATTATTGGGGTTGCCGGTGCGGGCCAGGAGATTGCCACGCGCCCGTTTCAGTTGGTCACGGGCAGGGTGTGGAAGGGCACCGCCTTTGGTGGCGCCAAGGGTCGATCCGACGTGCCGCAAATTGTCGACTGGTACATGGACGGTAAGATCAACATCGACGATCTCATTACCCACCGGCTGTCTCTTGAGGATATCAACCAAGGGTTTGAACTGATGCATGCCGGCGAGAGTATTCGATCTGTGGTGGTTTATTAGTGGCCAACA
>PBTJ01000048.1 GCA_002726925.1 Gammaproteobacteria bacterium
AGAGGAGCCTTCAGCTTCTGTAGAGGAGCCTTCAGCTTCTGTAGAGGAGCCCATTGAGAGATCCGATGTGGAGTCGGAAACAGCTGCAGACATACGATCTGCAGCTGAGAGGGCTAAGTCTGAGCGGCAGTCCAGAGCCTCGAACGATCCTAGAGAAGTGAAACGGCGCGAGCGCGAGGCGGCTCTACGAGCCAGCGGCGTAACAATCGCCAGTAACGCAAATGATCAGGATACGACCGACGGTTCCAGTTCCAGCTGAATCTCGAACCGTTCTGCAATACTGCGCTGTATCTCTTGGGCAAAACCCAAGAGATGTTCCGCAGAGGCCTGACCGTAGTTCACCAGCACGAGAGGCTGTTTAGGCCAGCAGCCTACATCGCCGCTCCGTGCGCCCTTCCAGCCGGCCAAATCCATCAGCTGTGCGGCGGACACCTTATATCCTTGCGCAAATCGATACGGTGTCACCGACCGAACTTGCAGACGCTGGGCCGTGCTAGCGTCAATCACAGGATTTTTGAAGAAGCTGCCAGCGTTGGCGTACTCACCCGGGTCTGGCAGTTTTTTGCGCCGAATGGCCATCACGGCTGCGGCAACCTGCAGCGGCGCGGGAGCATGAGGTTTTTGCTTACCCGCCTTCGCTGTGTCCAGCTCAAAAGCCTCAGCCAGCTCCGCATAGGCCAAATTCACATTGGCACGAAGCGGCAAACGAAAAGTCACGCTGAGTATGATGAGCGCCTGATCGCTTGCCGCCAATCGCGCCTTGAACACACTGTCTCTGTAGGCAAAAGCGCAGTCGCTGGCGGCTATATCGCGCGCGGTTTGGTTCGCATCAATGACGCTTACCGATTCGATAAATTGTGCGACTTCCACACCGTAGGCACCGATGTTCTGAATGGGCGCGGCGCCAACCGAACCAGGTATTAGTGCCAAATTCTCCAGTCCGAACCAACCCTGCGCGAGGGTTTCTTCAACGAGTTCGTGCCAATTCTTGCCCGCGCCAACCTTAATGGTGACGAAATCCTCATCCCGCGACAGCAGGCTGATCGAAGTATCTTTGACGTAGCAGACGAGTGGCTGAACCTCGGGCAAGAGCACGACATTAGAACCCTCGCCCAAGCAGCGCAGCCCGCAGCCCGCATTAGCCGCATAAACCATGGCTTCAATGGCATCCGCAGCCGACGATAAGTCAGCGGCAAGGCGCGCGTTAGCAGGCAGTTTTAAGGTATTAGGCAACTGGCGAGGTTCAGTGATCATGCGGCTATGTGCCGAAACGTGAGATTAATTCTCTGCGCGCAGAGCTTTTTTGTCGGACGCAGACAATGTCGCTGGCGACCGTCAAAGAGCAGCAAGGAGCCCTCGCCTAGCTCGAACGTAGTTCGAGACCTTGATGCGCCCAACGGCTGGTGTTTCACATCATCTGCCATCGCGTCATGTTCAACACAAAATCTGCGCGGCGCACCCAGACTCAGGGATGCAATTAACGCTGAGCATCCTTTCTCGTCATCGCGATGCCAGCCCATATGTTCAGCGCCATTGGCGTATCGGTTCATTAGCAAAAAGTTGAATCGCTGCCCGACGGCAGACTCCACGTCCCGCCGCAGTCCCCGCAAAGGCTCAGGCCAACCCTCGGTGGTATGGTCAATGCCGGTATAGCGATAGTTAAGATTCGCATCGCCAAACCACGCTATAGATCGTGGCGCTTCTACCCGACGACCATAGATAGAATAGGTCTCACGCTGCCACTGAAACCAATCGGCAAACTCCAATCTTTGAAACCAATCGCTGGCTTGAGAGGGCGAAAAAAAATCTTCAACGAATCGCATTCATGCATCCAAAAGTGCCCGAATCCGGGATGGCGCTAGGGTATACTAGGCGCGTTTTCACAACCAATGGAAGGGAAGCTAGTGAACATTGAGGGAAAAGTAGCGGTCATTACGGGAGGCGCATCTGGCCTCGGTCGATCCACCGCAGAGATGATCATCGCAAACGGGGGCAAGGTCGCAATTCTTGACCTTAATGAAGATCTGGCAAAGGCCACCGCAAGCGAGCTAGGCGAAGCCAAGGCCTACCAAGTCAACGTTACCGATGACGAATCGGTGAGCAATGCGGTCAACCAGATCGCCGAAGACTTCGGCGCCATCCATATCAATGTGAACTGCGCAGGCATCGGCGCAGCATCACGTACCGTTGGCCGCGAAGGTGCCCTCGATATCGCCAAGTTCAACTTCATCGTTCAAGTGAATCTCATTGGCACCTTCTCGGTACTCAGCAAGTGCGCGGCGATCATGCAGGTCAACGAGCCGGAAGGCGAAGCACTGGAACGCGGCGTCGTGATTAATACAGCATCCGTTGCGGCATTCGACGGACAAATAGGCCAAGCCGCCTACTCCGCGAGTAAGGCCGGCGTCTCTGGTATGACGCTGCCCATCGCTCGCGATCTATCTCGCCAAGGCGTTCGTATCTGCACCATTGCACCCGGTATTTTCAATACCCCGATGATGGCCGGCGCTCCAGATCAAGTACGCGACCCGCTGATCGACATGGTNCAGTACCCGAAGCGTCTNGGGCTACCGCCTGAGTTTGCGTCCTTGAGCAAGCAAATCGTAGAGAACCCGTATTTGAATGGTGAAACGATTCGCCTCGACGGCGGTATCCGTATGGCACCTAAGTAGAGATGTAAAGAACCCGGAGTTCAGGTGCCAAACTGCGCCTGAACTCTGGCTAGATCCTCGGGCGTGTCCACGCCGCCGGGAACCGGCTTTAGTGCNTGCATGACCAACAGAGGATGCCCCGCTTGCAGCCANCGCATCTGTTCCAGCATTTCCACCTGTTCCAGCGTCGACGACCCTAGGGCAATGAAGCGACGCAGTGCGTGCACCCTGAACGCATATATGCCGACATGCCTAGCCGCAGATTCGGGCAAAGACCTCCCTTGTGAATCGCGTGGGTAGGGAATGGGCGCTCGGGAAAATAGCATGGCCAACCCNTGATCATTACAAACAACCTTCACTACATTGGGATCGAGAAACTCACTCACAGAATGCAGGGGCTCAGACAGCGTTGCCATGGGCACGTCTGCATGTTCACGCATTCCATCACTGAGTTGATTGATCACGGCCGGAGGCACTAAGGGCTCGTCGCCTTGGACATTGATCACGACATCATCATCGGACCAGCCACAAAGTTCGGCTACCTCCATNACACGATCAGAGCCAGAGACATGATCTGTGCGCGTCATTTGCACAGCAATACCCGCTCCGCGCACCACATCCGCCACGCGATCATCGTCTGCAGCCACCACGACGCTATCAACTGCAGCTTTCGCCGCCTGCTGCGCAGTTCTCACCACCATGGGTAGGCCTGCAATGTCCGCGAGTGGTTTGCCCGGCAGGCGACTGGATGCATATCGGGCTGGTATCACAATATGGACTGACATCAGGCGCCCTGCTCCACAGACACNTGCNGGGCCTTAGGTCGTATGTTGAGATTTTGTAATCGTTGCTGAAGGTCCTGCTGAAAACCCTCAGCTAGCTCTGCGGCAACCTCTAGCGCCCAAACATGGGAAAGGTCTATGTCGAGTGCCGAGAGTTTCACCGCATCTTTCTCAGTGCAAACGATAGGAGAGCCGTCGGCAAAATCCAGTTCGTCACCGGTATAACCGTGATGATCGGGGTAGATGTGCGGCTCNACTGACACTCCCAAATCCGTCAGGCTACGCAAGAAGCGCTCAGGATTTCCGATCCCACAAAGTGCGCGTACCCAGGGGAATTGTTCATAAAAGGTCGCTACCGGGATACTNTGATCATCACTCAGTCGTCGAAACTCGATGGGGCGATTTGCTGAAACATATTCGTGGGCGACCAAGCCGGATGCACCGCCGTTGCTGATNACAAAATCCACCTCGTGCAATCGGTCGATTGGCTCACGCAGCGGGCCTGCCGGTAGCAACAGCCCNTTACCTACGCCACGGACAGCATCAACCACCGCAATTTCCAAATCGCGTGCCATNGCGTAATGCTGCANTCCGTCGTCCGCTACGACAATGTCGCAACCAGCCTCCCGCAATAAATTGATCCCGCGGAGCCGCTTGGCCGCAATGGCCACAGGACACTGCAATTTCTGACGCAACATGACTCCTTCATCGGAATACAGGGCCGCCGAACCCGTCATTGGAATCAGAGATCCTTGGCGACTCAAGCCGCCTTTGTAGCCTCGCGAGACCACACCAGGAGTGAAACCTTGAGCGCGCAAAAATTTCACCAAGGAGGCGACGACGGGTGTCTTGCCCGTGCCTCCAACGGTAATGTTGCCGACCACCAACACCGGCAAACGATCCAGATGGGAATCGCCAGGTAATTGACCTGCTCTTTTCTGAGTTTGTGCGCGCCGTCGACTAAGCCAGCCATAAAGCCACGCCAGCGGCAGCAAGGTCTTTACCCAAAACGCGCCNCTGTACCAAGCCCGGGTCAGGGCACTAGCCGATTGACCCAACAAGTTCCCTGGCCGTATTTGCGCAGCAGCGCTCACACCTGAAATAAAAGGCGTAGCAGACGATTTTTCCTCATGGTGCTGCGGTTCATCTTGAAACTGCGCATTATATAAATCCGCATATAGGCCCTGTTTTTCCAGAAGTCCGCGATGTGTGCCCTGTTCTACTATCTGCCCTTGATCCATCACCACAATGGAATCCGCGGACTCAACGGTTGACANACGATGAGCGATGACCAAGGTCGTGCGGCCTAGCATCACCTCCTGCAGGGCTGCTTGGATATACTTCTCCGATTCGTTATCCAACGCCGATGTCGCTTCGTCCATGATCAAAACCGGCGCGTCTTTCAACAATGCCCGCGCAATAGCAATACGCTGGCGCTGCCCACCAGATAGCAGCACTCCATCGTCCCCCACCAACGTCTCTAAACCATCGGGAAGTTGATTCACGAATTCGTCGGCGTAAGAGCGACCCAGCGCCTGCTGTATCTCTGCNTCGGTAACNCCCGCCATATCACCATAGGCGATATTGTTACGCAGCGAATCGTTAAANAGNGTCACNTGTTGGCTCACGAAGGANATGTGTTGGCGTAGATTCGAAAGCTCGTAGGACTGGATATCTGTGCCATCCAGCGTGATATGTCCTCGTTCAACGTCGTAAAAACGCGGCAACAAGCTCGCAAGCGTTGACTTACCGCTGCCCGAGCGCCCTACCAAGGCCACCGTTTGGCCCGGGGGTATATCCAACCGAATGTTACTCAGCACGTCTGGGCCATCTGGGGTATANCGAAAGCTCACATCCTTAATCGCGACCCGACCTTGAGCACGCTCAAGCTCAAATTCGCCGTCGTTGCTCTCGATACCAGAATCCAGTTGTTTGAATATATCTTCTGCTGCTGCAAAGCCACGCTGAAGATTGGCGTTGATCTCCGTCAGCTTCTTTATGGGACGCCCTAGCATGCCAGCGAGTACCAAGAACTCCACCGCCTTGCCGCTGCTGAGCTGCACCCCGATATCTGGGCTGTAGAGCACGACAATCAGGCCGCATAAGCCCAGCGCGATGATGGTTTCATTGGCTTGCGAGCTGAAAACGCGGGTAATCACCATCTTCATGTTTTGCTGACGATTCACCTTGCTGGCCTGCAGGAAGCGATCCTCTTCCTGCTGCTGCCCGCCAAATATCTTCACCTCGCGATACCCGTTGGCGACCTCAGATACCACGTGCGTGACATCGCCCATGGAATGTTGGATGCGACGGCTGATACGACGAAAACGGTTGCTGGCAAACACGACGATCAAACCCAGCACAGGCGCCATGGCAATAAAGACCAGTGTTAATCGCCAATCGATNAGAAACAGAAACACGAGGTAGGCGATAACCTTGAGACCGTCCTGAATCAGTGCACGCAAAGCNTCAGTCCCGGTGTCACGAAGCTGGGTTACGGTAAAAGTAATCTGAGAAACGATATGTCCCTGATTGGCGTTGTCGAAATAGCTGCTTGGCGACTNCAGAATATGCCCAAACAGTTGCTCACGAAGGTCATACACCACCCCAAATGACACCCNGGACATTGCCGCTTCACCCACAATGGCGCCTACCGCACGCGCGACNGTCACAAGCGCCATCATCATTGGGATGGTCGCCGCAGCACGCACCTTTGCATTGTCCCAGTCGTCGATCAGGTTGCCAAAGAGTGTGACGAAATAGCCTTCCGCCGCGGCAGCCGTAACGAAACCAATAAAGGCGAAAATCAGTAGCACCCAGTAACGGCCCACATAGGANAGCAAGCGTCGGTACATGGCCCAATCAGATTTACCTGCNGCGCGATCACGCATTCCGGGTTTGTCANTGTCCATTAATCTGGCGCCCCGCTGCCTNGGCGACCGGTACCGTCGCAAGGCTCACCTGTACCAAGCCCAATNCGGCGCAAACATCCAGCACACGCACCACCGATTGATGAGTGGCATTGGCATNAGCTCGAATTTCTACCGGCTGCTCTGCCAACGCTCGGGCGTCAAGATTACGCACAATAGACTGNATCGCCGCCAACAGTTGACCNCGCTCGCGCCCCACAGGCTGCCCGGCAACAAAATACATGCCAGCGGCGTCGAGCGAAATTTCCACGGTATCACTGACGTTTGCAACCGCCGCCCCCGACTCCGGCAGCGTTACCGAAATNACCTGTTTTTGCACAAAGCTCGACGACACCATAAAGAAGATCAGCAGCAAAAAGACAACGTCGATCAGGGGTGTTATCTCAATGCCGGCTTCGCGCCTAGCTGCACTCATACGTCGCATNTATTNNCCNTGCCTGAACTGCTCAAGAAAGCGATTGCTCACGGCCTCCATTTCGATCAGCAGCGCATCCACATGACGCAACAAGGCTCGGTGGCANATCAGCGCGGGGATGGCGACGGAGAGCCCGGCGGCTGTGGTGATCAACGCGGTAGATATACCACCGGCGAGTAACTGCGCATCGGTCTGCCCTGCCGCAAACAATTGATCAAAAACGTCGATCAGCCCTACTACGGTGCCAAGAATTCCCAGTAGCGGGCAGATAGACGCCACCACACCCAGCCCTGTTAGGTGGCGCTCTAAATTGTGGGCCGTGACATCCAAGGCTCCTTGCATGGCTTGGGTAAACTCATCTCGAGGTACCGCGCGATTCGCCAAACCTACCGCAAGCAGATAACCGAGCTCCGACGTATTGCCCAATTCATCTAAAGCCACGTTATTCGCAGGCCAACCAGTGGTATCGCTCATACGCTCCAGCAAGGGCTCAGGCAGTACCTGGGCACGTCGCAGCGACCACCATCTTTCGAGACAAATCGCCATCGCAATCACGCTGCAAAACGCGATGGGCAACATGAGGATTCCACCAGCCTGAAACAGATCTAGCATCAACGGCAACCCAAGACGCGAACTGTGCTGCGCAGTCGCACTCGCCTCACCAAGAGCAACCTCGTGCTGAAATTGGCCAGCTACTGTGTATCAAACCATCAGCCTCGCGAATCCAATATTGATCGTGCAGGTTCACCGTGGGGTCACAATGGGGAACCGCAAATTCCAGTACCTGTCCCAGTGTCACAGGCGAGGCCTCATTTTCACCGCGAGCAACGTCTGCAGTGGGCAANATCAACACGCCGTGCTCGTCTCCAGCGAAGCGAAAAGCCACATCAGGCAGCGCGTCGCACACTGGATTCACGCTGTCAGAAGCAAACGCTTTATAGCCACCATCGACGGTAATCGTGCTCGGTTGTGGTTGGCTAATCGCCGTACAGGCTACGGTAAGAGCCAGCTCGAATCCTTGAAANCGGTCGGAGTTAGCCCCTGCTACCTGGCGATACTCCTCATCCATAAAAATATAACTGCCGACCTGAATATCGGTCAGGTACTCAAGCGTCATATCGATATCNAATGTGCCCGTGCCNCCGCCGGTCACAATTTGCGGACGCATTCCCCGTTGCTCNAGTAGCGCAAACTTATCCGCCAACCGTTCCCAAGCGCGCATAGACTTATCGCGTCGTTTCTCAAATTCAGGTACGTGCATTACATGACCTGCATAGTGCTGCACGCCGGCGAAATAAAATCGCGCATCGTTTTGCATAGCGTCGAGCAAGCGCAGTAGCAGTTCGTTATCGCGTACACCCGTTCTGCCGGTGGAGGCGTCCAAATCCAGCAGTAANCCAACACGCTTGTCGTCATCGATCTCAGCCTGCAGCGCGGCCAAGCCCTCAATCGAATCCACCACCAACAGTAGGGTCAGCGGCTCGGCGACTATCGCGTTCACCACCTGAGCCTTGTGTCGCGTTGAAATCGGCGAGGTGATAAGGATCGANTCAATCCCTGCACGGGCCATGACTGCGGCTTCACTAACCTTGGCGGCGCAAATGCCCACAGCCCCAGCGGCCATTTGCAGCTTGGCGATTTCNGGGCACTTATGGGTTTTAGCGTGCGGCCGAAAGCCCTTACTGTAGCGCCCCAAATGCTCAGACATAGCCTTTATATTGGCGTCCATGANTGGGCGATCAAGTACCAAGGCAGGNGTGGGAAGCTGATCAGGGCGCATAGGTTCCCTGAGCATGACTGGCTCAACGGGACGCGAGGTCACGGCATTGAGTGCCATTTCTACTGCTGTGGACAAATAATTCCCCTGTCTAAAAAACGCCTAGGCTGTGGCGCCATCATAGCGGGGATAGATGCTTAATAGCAGCATCTATAGGGCGGCAAACTCTGTCAGGCCGACCGCATCTCGTCGAGATTTGCCTGTCGGAGCAGNTCCTGTTCTTGCTGCAGTCGCAGCGCTGCCACTAAGTGACGACATATCTCCAAACCCGGATCTGAACTCAACACGGTATTGTTGCGCACAGCGGTGTTGCCCACGGGGTTTTGATGGCCTTCTCCACAGTCAGAATCGGGGCCAGCGGCANCATTGGACTCAACCGACACCCAGAGCGTTTTTTGGGCCGACATTTGCAGGTTTGCACGNTTGACCCATGAACTAGCCGGTGGGGTTTTTGACACGCGAGCGCGCTTGCGTAGGTTTCGAGTCAGTCGATCCACCGCCCGCCAGTGCGCTTGAGCGTCGCGCAGCAGCACGCGCTCGCGACTTTCCGTGATTGGCGCTTGGGGTCTTTCACGTTCAGGCATCTGCGCCCTGTAGGAATCCTCTTCGCCGAGCACATTGAGTGCTAGCTGGACGGGTGCCTGCAAAACTTGCGCTTGGCAATGGACTCGATTTACGTCTTCCATCCTGTATAAATATCAAGTACTGTATATTTATACAACCTCTCTAAGCGATATTTTTTTCGCTGCTAATGACCAAGCGACCACCCTGCCAGTCGCCGCAAAGCGCACTGCCAGCAGCGAAGCCGTCACCCAGCATCGCTTCCGCTAACGGATTTTCAACCAGCCGCACCATGGCACGCTTCAACGGACGCGCACCATAGACCGGGTCATAGCCTGCCGCGCATATGGCATCCATCGCTGCACTGCTCAGACTCAGCTTCAATTCTTGTTCGGCCAAGCGGCTATTCAGCAGCTGCAACTGCAGCGAGGCGATGCGCTGAATGGCAGACCCATCCAACGGTCTAAATACCACCACGTCGTCGACTCGATTGATGAACTCTGGTCGAAANTGCTGAGCCACAATACCCATCACTATGGCATTCAGTCGCTCGTTGGCGNGCTCAGTGNTGGCTTCANNGACGCTATCCTTAGTGTTCACCGCGTCTTGNGTAAACGCCTGAATCGCCTCAGAACCCAAATTCGACGTCATCACCAACACACAGTTGCTGAAATCGACGGTGCGGCCATGACCGTCTGTGAGCCTTCCGTCGTCCAGCACCTGCAGCAGAATATTGAACACATCGTTGTGCGCCTTTTCTATTTCGTCGAGTAAAATCAACGAGTATGGCTTACGTCGCACGGCCTCNGTGAGATAGCCACCCTCCTCGTAACCCACATACCCGGGCGGGGCGCCAATCAGGCGTGCTACCGAGTGTTTTTCCATAAACTCCGACATGTCGACCCGAATCATGGCTTCGGCGCTATCNAAGAGAACCTCAGCAAGCGCCTTNCACAGCTCGGTTTTGCCAACGCCAGTAGGACCCAAAAACATAAAAGAACCATTTGGCTTGCTCGGATCTGACAGGCCTGCTCGAGCGCGACGTACCGCCTGACTGACCGCGGCAATCGGCTCGGCCTGACCAATAACGCGCTCGCCCAGCGACTGCTCTAATTGCAACAATCGCTCTTTTTCTTGGGACAACAGACGTGCGACCGGGATGCCTGTCCANTTACCTACCACCTCGGCTATCTCTTCGGCGGTAACTTTGCTGCGCAGCAGTCGTGGCTGCGCCGACTCATCCACGGTCTCCGAATCGTGAGNGGACGCTTGCTCATGCAGGCGTCGCTCTAACTCGGGAATCACCCCATACTGCAGTTCCGACATACGGGTCAGATCGCTTTCCCTACGCGCCGCTTCAAACTGCAAACGTGCAATTTCGAGTTCTTCCTTGATGTCTTGAGAACCCTTGAGCGCGCTCTTTTCCGCCTCCCAAACCGCCTCCAATTCGGTGTACTCCGCCTCAATAGAACTCACCTGTTCGCGCAGTTCCTGCAAACGCTTTTTACTCGCCTCATCGTCTTCCTTTTTTAAAGCCTCAACTTCCATTTTTAACTGCATTAAACGCCGATCCAGCACATCCATGCTCTCGGGCTTAGAATCCATTTCTAGACGAATACGGCTCGCCGCTTCGTCAATCAGATCGATGGCCTTATCCGGTAGCTGCCGGTCGGTAATGTANCGNTGTGACAGGTTCGCCGCGGCAACNATGGCCGGATCGGTAATGTCCACGCCATGGTGTACTTCATAGCGCTCTTTCAAACCACGCAGAATCGCGANGGTATCCTGCANGTCTGGTTGATCTACCTGCACCTTTTGAAAGCGNCTTTCTAACGCCGCATCTTTTTCAATGTANTGCCTATANTCATCGACGGTCGTCGCNCCTACGCAATGCAATTCGCCGCGGGCAAGGGCAGGCTTAAGCATGTTGCCGGCATCCATGGCTCCGTCCGCCTTACCGGCGCCCACCATNGTGTGCAACTCGTCGACAAACAGAATGATGTTGCCCTCTTGTTTTGCCAGATCACTCAACACGGCCTTGAGGCGCTCTTCGAACTCGCCGCGATACTTGGCGCCAGCAATNAGCGCACCCAAATCCAATGACAGCACGCGCTTGTTCTTCAGGCTGTCGGCTACTTCGCCGTTCACAATGCGTTGNGCCAAACCCTCCACAATGGCAGTTTTACCAACGCCAGGCTCACCAATGAGNACTGGATTGTTCTTGGTTCGACGCTGCAGCACCTGCACCGTGCGCCGGATTTCCTCATCGCGGCCGATGACCGGGTCGAGCTTGCCCTGCTGTGCTAGCGCGGTGAGATCTTGAGTAAATTTCTCCAGCGCATTGCGTGTTTCTTCGTCGTTTTTGCCTTCCACTGTTCTACCCTGTCTTTGCGACTCGATGAATTCGTTTACGTTTTGCTCGGCTAAACCACTCGACTTAAGTACCTTGCCGACCTGCTCATCTTGCAACAGCGCCAGCACGATCCATTCCTCTGGCACGTAGGCATCACCGGCCTGCGCAGACAGCGCCTGTGCTCGCTGCAGTGTCTTTTGCAGCGCTGGGCTGCCGGACACATCATCGGCGGGATTTCCCAACGTAGGCAGCGCATCAACGATGCGCGCCAATGCGTTCGCCATGGTCGATACATTTTCACCCGTCGATT
>PBTJ01000049.1 GCA_002726925.1 Gammaproteobacteria bacterium
GGCAACGGTAGCGAAAAACTGACAGATCAGGCCAAGCGCAGCGGCGACGAACGCAATCCCTGAGACGCCGGGTTGAGCCCCAGAGATACCGTCGTCAGCTTGATGTAATCGCGTGTTCAGGTGTCGCCACAAAAGCGCGAATGCGACGGCGTAGAGAACTAATGCAAGGCCTGAGGCCGGTAGGATGATGGTGTTCATGGGACCCGCACTCCGAGGTGTAAGGACAACGCTGTTCGTTATCGCTGAGCTTGCACAGGTGAGTCGCGATAGGTGCCTAAGTAATCAAAGTTTGGCGAGTGTGGCACATTGTCGCATTGCGGTGAAGTAGCGCAAAGGCTCGGCTAGCGCTGCCCAATTGGGTGTGTCTGATCGGTAAATTTCGGTTAGCTTTGGGGTTCTTGGATCGTCCTACTAAGATGCGGGGATTGTAATGGATCTATTGCTGAAAATTGCTGATGTGTTGACCGAGCTATTCGTGTTTATGCTTGGCTTGGGCGTGATGGCCTTGTTTGCTTTGTACGTGGTGGACCGCACGCAAACGCGCCACTCACTGCGTCGGAATTTCCCGGTGCTCGCTCGGTTTCGATATCTGTTCGAGAAGTTAGGTGAGTTTTTCCGCCAGTACTTTTTTGCCATGGATCGGGAAGAACTGCCGTTCAATCGAGCGGAGCGCAGCTGGGTTTATCGCGCGGCCAAAGGCTTTGATACCACGGTAGCCTTTGGCTCTACGCGAGATCTCAGACCAACCGGCACGGTGCTATTTGTCAATTGTCCCTACCCAACACTTGAGTGCGATGCACTCCCACCGCAACCGCTGACCATTGGGCCTCATGCGCAGCACTCCTTCGTCACAAAGTCGTTTTTCAACATCTCAGGTATGAGTTACGGAGCGATTTCTCGGCCCGCTGTTGAGGCGCTGTCAAAGGGCGCAGCCAAAGCCGGGATTTGGTTCAACACGGGAGAGGGTGGGCTGTCTCCCGCGCATCTCGAGGGTGGCGCAGACATCGTTTTTCAAATTGGTACCGCCAACTACGGTGTCCGAGATGCCAGCGGCAACCTTGACGAAGCGAAACTCGCTGCCGTGGCGATGCACGAACAGGTTCGCATGTTCGAGATCAAGCTCAGCCAAGGCGCCAAACCCGGCAAGGGTGGTATTTTGCCCGGCGCCAAGGTGACGGCGGAAATCGCTCGCATTCGCGCAATTCCCCAAGGCCAGGACTCCATTAGCCCCAACAGGAACCCGGCCATTAATAGTGCTGAGGATCTACTCGACGCTATCGCTCGGGTGCGCAACATTACAGGTAAACCCGTGGGTTTTAAGGCAGTGATTGGCGCCTATGGTTGGCTCGATGAGCTTTGCACAGTCATTGCGCAGCGAGGCACGGAGCACGCGCCGGATTTTATCACTATCGATAGCGCTGACGGCGGCACTGGGGCCGCGCCAGCAAGCCTAATTGATTACATGGGATTGCCGTTAAAAGAGAGCTTGCCAGTGGTGGCGGACATTCTGAGTCGCCACGGGCTGCGCGAGCGGATTCGCATAATTGCCAGCGGCAAGTTAACCAATCCGGGTCAGGTTGCTTGGGCCATGTGCGCTGGTGCTGATCTGGTGGTCTCTGCTCGCGGATTTATGCTGGCGCTTGGCTGCATCCAGGCGCTGCAATGTAATAAAAATACCTGTCCTACTGGTATCACGACCCATGATCCNAGACTGCAGCGAGGCCTNGTCGTANACGACAAGGCCGNGCGCGTGGCTTTGTATGCGCAGAGGCTGATGCAAGAGGTTGAAACCATTGCGCATTCGTGCGGAGTTGCCGAGCCTCGTCTGCTGCAGCGCCAGCATTGCCGCCAAGTCATTGAGGACGGCTCGTCCAAGCCGTTGGATGAGCTCTACGCGAATATCACCCGCTCGCGTTAATGCCTGNTCAAGGCGCAATTACTGGCCTGGGGGGGCTGCGGTAATTACCGCAGCTTTGAAGTCTCGAGCTATACTCTCGCCTCCTAGCGAGNGACAACTAAACGAGCACTGTGGATTTATGTTCGACAACCTTTCTGATCGGCTCTCCCAAAGCCTGAGACAAATCACCGGCAAAGCCCGGCTTACNGAAGACAACATTGCAGAAGCGCTGCGTGATGTACGCATGGCACTGTTGGAAGCCGACGTGGCGCTGTCCGTTGTAAAGGACTTTGTCGATCAGGTTCGCAACAAAGCTGTGGGCCAGAAGGTAACGGCAGCGCTTAATCCCGGCGAGGTCTTTATCAAGATCGTGCATGACGAACTTGTGCACATTATGGGCGACGCCAACGACGCGCTGAATCTGGCGACCAAGCCGCCAGCGGTTATCTTGATGGCGGGCCTGCAGGGTGCGGGTAAGACCACGACTGTGGCCAAGCTGGCGCGGCTGCTTAAAGAGCGTGAAAAGAAAAAGGTTGCCGTCGTCAGTGCGGACGTTTACCGGCCAGCGGCGATAGCCCAACTGGAGACGCTGGCTGGCGAGGTTGGCGCGAGTTTTATTGCCTCCAGCGCAGACGAAAAGCCTGTGGACATAGCACAGCGAGCGTTGAANGAGGCCGACAAGCANCTTGCCGATGTGCTGATTTTGGACACTGCTGGTCGTTTGGCCGTCGATGNTGAGATGATGGCGGAAATTCAAGCGCTGCATCAAACCGTCAAACCCATCGAAACCCTCTTTGTGGTCGATGCCATGACCGGGCAAGACGCAGCGAATACTGCCAAGGCCTTTAACGATGCGCTGCCCCTAACCGGCATTGTGCTNGCCAAAACGGATGGTGATGCTAGAGGTGGTGCGGCACTGAGCGTACGCACGATCACCGGTAAGCCGATCAAGTTTATGGGCATTGGTGAGAGGACCGAAGGTCTGGAGCCGTTTTATCCAGACCGTCTCGCNTCTCGCATTCTGGGNATGGGTGATGTGCTNTCGCTCATCGAAGAAGCAGAGCGCAAGGTTGATAAAGACAAAGCCAATCGACTCGCGCAAAAAATGCAGAGCGGGCGCAAATTTGATTTAGAGGACTTTCGCGACCAGCTACAGCAAATGGACAATATGGGCGGTGTGTCTGGCATNCTNGATAAGCTACCGGGCATGGGCCAAATCCCTCAGGCCGCCAAGGCTCAGGTGAACGACGGTCAATTCAAACGCATGGGCGTGATCATCGACTCCATGACAGTAAAAGAGCGCCGTTTTCCCGANCTCATNAATGGCTCACGCAAAAAACGCATTGCCGACGGCAGTGGCACACAGATTGCCGATATTAATCGCCTGCTGAANCAGCATAAGCAGATGCAAAAGATGATGAAAAAAGTCAGTCGCAAAGGTGGTATGCAGCGCATGATGCGAGGCATGCAGGGTTTGCCCGGCATGCAAGCCCCTGGCGGGCCAGCAGGTATGCCGCCGGGCATGCGCAAGCGTTAACCCCTAGCTTTCAAGCACTTGCGCCCACAGGCTGTTGCTATATCATATCNCGCCNTNCCGCGGGACGACTTGCCAAACACGCACGGCCAGCGGCGATTAAGCGAAATGAANACGATGAACTTACAGTAAGCACGCAGAAAGAGATCACTATGGTAACAATCCGTCTGGCTCGTCACGGTTCAAAGAAGAGCCCGTTTTATCACATCACCGTTGCAGACCGCGCCGCATCTCGAGACGGCCGTTTCGTCGAACGCGTTGGCTTTTTCAACCCAGTGGCNAAGGGCCAAGCCGAAGTGTTGCGCCTTGACCTTGACCGTGTCGATTACTGGATGGGCGTTGGCGCTCANCCTTCCGAGCGGGTGGCTAAGCTGATCAAGCAGGCGCGCAAAGAAAATACGGNGGCAGCTGCGTAAGCTACCGTGCGGTGCGCGCAGNGCCTGTTATTGGTTCCCGCCTAAACAGGCACCAAGAATAGAAAACGCGGCGAGTCAGTCGCGTTTTTTTGTGCCTATAAACGGGAAAAAACCGCAAAACCGCTAACGAAAACCATGAGTTCACCACCAACTTCAAGAATCGACACGGATGCCGTCGTTATTGTNGGCAAGCTTGGNAGGCCATATGGTGTGCGTGGTTGGCAGGTGTTGCACTCCTTTACNGAACGCTCCGAAAACCTATTTTCTTATGCGCCTTGGTTCGTGCAAAGCGCCGCCGGGCAGCCATGGTTTGCGGTGAAAGGCTACGAGAGCCGGCCGCACAAAGAGGCCTATGTCGTGCAACTCGACGGCGTTCTTGATCGAGAAGAAGCGCAGCGTTTGACCGGGGCNCTTATNGGTGTGCCCCGGACCGCGATTCCTGAGCCCGAAGACGANGAGTTTTTTTGGCATGACCTAATCGGCTGCGCTGTCATCNATATCCATGACGAGTACCTNGGCGAGGTGCAAGAGCTGATGGAAACTGGCGCTCACGCNATACTGTGCATTCGGTCCGAAAACGCGAAGCGAGACGTTCTCGTGCCCTTTACCCAGGATTACGTGCTCTCCGTCGACACCGAGAGCAGACAGGTTCGTGTAAATTGGTCGCCCGATTGGTCATAAAAGAGGTACGAAGACTGTCATGTGGTTAGGCGTCATCACGTTGCTGCCTGAGATGTTCGATGCGGTTTCTCAGGACGGTGTTTTTGGTCGAGCGCTGGCGGCTGGCCATTTGCACCTGCGCTGCTTCAANCCCCGCGACTACGCCACCGACAAACACCGAACCGTTGATGATCGACCTTATGGTGGCGGCCCGGGCATGGTGATGATGGTNCAGCCTCTGCTCGCAGCCCTGACAGAGGCCAAGGCCCAAGCCCCTGCGCGCAGTAGGGTGGTGTTAATGAGCCCACAGGGACGTCGGTTCGACCAGCAGTTGGCCATCGACAGCAAGAATGATGCAGGCCTGATTTTCATTTGTGGTCGGTATGAGGGTATTGATGAACGGTTTGTCAGCGACTACGTGGATGAGGAATGGTCGATAGGCGACTACGTCCTCAGTGGTGGTGANCTGCCAGCCATGGTCGTCATGGATGCCATTGCTCGCCACCTGCCGGGCACATTNGGCAATCAGCAGTCGGTAATTGATGAATCANACCTTGATGGAACGCTCGATTACCCTCACTATACGCGGCCTGAAAATGTCGGCCNCAAGGGTGTGCCNCAAGAGCTCATGAGTGGAGACCACAATCGCANCAAGCGATATCGACGNTCACAGGCATTGCAACGAACATTGGAACGTCGTCCCGATCTNTTGACTGGGAGGGTNTTTGATCCACTGGACAGGCAACTATTAATAGCATGCGCGCAGCAACGCGGCCCGCACTCTGTGGAGAAAGATGGTGAGAAGAAACAAGATTATTGAAGAGATCGAGAACAGTCAGCTGAAAGACGTTCCAGATTTCAGCCCAGGGGATACCGTGTCTGTGCAGGTACGCGTGAAAGAGGGCAACCGTGAACGGTTGCAGGCCTATGAAGGTGTGGTTATCGGCGTTAAAAGTCGTGGCGTGAACTCTTCTTTCGTCGTGCGAAAAATCTCCCACGGTGTCGGCGTTGAGCGGACGTTTCAAACGCACAGCCCGTTGATTAGCGAGATTGAGGTAAAGCGTCGCGGCGATGTGCGTCAAGCAAAGCTGTACTACCTGCGCGAACGCTCTGGACGTTCCGCTCGCATCAAAGAAAAGATTGGTTAACGATTTGTCGCTGGCCGTAGACGCCGCGACACAGACGCAAAGGCCAGCATTGCTGGCCTTTTTTTTGCCTGTTTTCGCGTTAGCGCGGGGCCGCGCTTTGCACGAGTCGACAACAGGGTGTCTGTCGTAAAGCCAGCTTAGATATGCGATGTTTGCTCCATGGTCAGCCACGCTCATTCTTCTGACGAGATCGATACCTATCTTGAGTCTCTCTGGCTCGAGCGAGGGCTGGCCGAAAACACGCTGTCCGCCTACCGACGCGACTTAACCGATACCTCAAAAGCACTGCGGGCCATGGGTATCAACCAACTCAGTACTGCCGAAGAAGCGGACCTGCTGGAGGTGCTCAACCAGCGGCAAGAGCGCCATCTCAGTCCACGCAGCACCGCGCGCTGGCTGAGCACGCTAAAAGGTTTTTATCGTCATTTGGTTCTCAAGCAGCAGATTGCTGCTGATCCAATCCAGCAAATCCGCCACCCTAAATTGGGCCGCGCCCTACCGAGCGCACTGAGCACATTGCAGGTTGAGGCCTTGCTGGAGGCGCCAGACGTCAGTACACCTTTGGGTTTGCGGGATCGGGCGATGCTCGAAGTCCTTTACGCCAGCGGATTACGTATCACAGAATTGGTCACGCTGGAGCTTGCCAACGTGAATCAAAGACAAGGGGTGATCCGAGTGATGGGTAAGGGCGGCAAGGAGCGTCTCGTTCCCACCGGCGAGGCGGCGCTGGACTGGCTGGCGCGGTACCTTCGCGATGCACGCCCCGAGCTTCTGCCGCAGGGCGGTTCGATGCTGTTTCCGAGTCGACGAGGTGCGGTTATGGCCCGTCAGACGTTTTGGCACGCCATTAAGCGCTACGCATTCCACGCCGGGATTGAACAAAAGGTTTCGCCCCATACGCTTCGCCATGCATTTGCTACCCATCTCGTGGATAATGGAGCAGACCTTCGAGCGGTGCAGATGATGCTTGGCCATGCCGACTTGTCGACCACCCAAATATATACCCATGTGGCCAACCAGCGTTTGAAAAATCTCGTACTGCAGCATCACCCGCGAGGTTAAGAGGCGTTTCATGCCAGCCACTGCTTAGAAGGATCAACCTCAGGCAGGTTGATCAAGGAAAGGATGACCGATGCAAAAGCAACCCGACCAAAACGTTATGACTTACTCGTGCCGAACTAACGCTCTATTCATCGTGCTAACGCTAATGTTCAGCGCGGCCCACGGGGCAGATGTGAAGGCGAGCGCCGACGAGGAGGGCCTTGATCAAGTTGTTGCCAAGTTGCTCGCGATCCGCCCGGGTCTGCCTATTGAGTCGATTTATCCTGCTGCCGTTGAGGGTCTTTATGGAGTCGATTTTCCTGACGGCACGATGATGTATATCACTGCCGATGGCGAGCATATGATCGTCGGAGATATGTATGCGATCGGTGATGACCTCAGCAATGTGACCGAGCAGCGCCGAGTAGCGCAGCGCGTGACGCTGATGGATCAGGTGGACTTGGCCGATATGGTCATTTTTCCGGCCAAGGGCGAGCGTCGCGCCGTGGTCAATATTTTCACCGATGTGGATTGCGGTTACTGCCGCAAGCTGCATAACGAGATAGATCAGTACGCTGAGCTTGGCATTGAAGTGCGTTATCTGGCTTATCCCCGAGAAGGCCTGGAGTCTGATACCGCCTCCACTATGCGCTCGGTTTGGTGTTCGAGCGATCCGACCACGGCCATGACTCGGGCGAAAAACAGTCAACGAATTGTTCAGCGAGACTGCCCGACAGACCCCGTCGATGAGCAGTTCGCGCTGGGGCAAAGGCTGGGTGTTAGCGGTACGCCCTCCATCATCACCGATTCTGGTGAGATGTTTCCTGGGTATATTCCGGCACCGCAGCTAGCTCAGCGCTTGGGCTTAAGCCTTTAAAGCCAACCCTTCAAGCACAGTAACAGCAGAGAAATGACGTTGACTGAAATCAGACTTGGCATCGCAGGATTAGGTACCGTTGCTCAAGGAGTGCTTGAACTCATTCGTCGCAATCATGTGCTGATGCAGCAGCGCAGTGGCGTCTCGCTGCGCGTGGTTCGTGTCGCTAGCCGTCGAGCAAAACCGGAAGTCGATCTGCAAGGCGCTCAGTTTAGTACTGAGATCAAAGACCTCGTGACTGATCCCGACGTTGATATAATTCTGGAGCTTATCGGTGGCGATACCGTCGCGCTAAAATTGATCCGTGGTGCACTGGCGGCGAAAAAACCTGTAGTGACTGCCAACAAAGCTGTTTTGGCGGCCCACGGCAATGAACTGATGTCTGGTCGAGGTCAGCAACTACTGCGCTTCGAGGCAGCAGTCGCTGGTGCCATCCCCATCATTCAAGGCATGTCTGGTGGCCTCGCGGCTAATCGTTTAGCCAGCCTATTCGGCATCATCAATGGCACATGCAATTACATTTTCGGCGAGATGGAGGCCAACGGCACCGCATTTGATGAGGTGCTGGCTGAAGCGCAACGCTTGGGCTATGCCGAAGCTGAACCCAGTTTTGATATCGATGGCATCGACGCCGCCCACAAGCTGACCATTTTGCTTGCCTTGGGTTTCACCGGCACCTTTGATCTCTCGTCAGTCTTCATTGAGGGTATTCGCCATGTCACCGTGGCTGATATTCGCTTCGCTGCGGAACTTGGCTACAAGATCAAACACCTTGGCATCATCCAAAACACCGAAGCTGGCGTAGAAGCTCGGGTGCACTGTGCCCTGGTACCGTTGAATGCATTGCTGGCCAATGTGAACGGAGTGATGAATGCGGTGCAGATCAACAGCGATGGTGCCGGTGAAACGCTTTTCAGTGGCCCCGGTGCCGGCGGTGCGGCTACCGCTTCTGCGGTTTTGTCCGATGTTCTCGCTCTTGGCAAACAAATGTCCGCGGGCAATGGCATCGGTGTTATGCCAGAAAGTGATTCAAATAAAGACCAATCAGGCCGCCAGCCAGTATTGGTGTCCATGGACGATGTCGCCAGCGCGAATTATCTGCGCATACCTACCATCGACCAGCCCGGCGTGTTCGCCAAGGTGACTCAGGCGCTGTCAGAGTTTGCGATCAGCATCGATGCCGCAATTCAGCATGAAGCTTCTTCAGATCAGGCGGTGGTAGACATAGTGCTCCTCACTAACGACGTCGCGGAGGGCACGATGAACGCAGCGCTGGAGCGTTTGCAAAGCCTCGACATCGTGGCGGCAGATATCGTGCGCCTGCGAGTCGCACCAACACTCTGAGCGAGCCCGCTCTTTTGCGCATCGAAACACGTCAAGCCGTCAACCGCCTTGGGCTGGATGACGATCTGTTGGATCGGGTCTTCGCCGCTAGAGGTATTACAGAACCCGCCCAGCTAGAACGGGGGCTTGCCAATCTTCTATCTCCTGCAGACCTACCTGAAATCGATCGAGCAGCGCAGCGGCTCGCCGATGCGATAATAGAGGACCAAAAAATTCTCATCGTCGGGGACTTCGATGCCGACGGCGCAACGTCGGTCGCTCTATGCCTCTTGGCGCTGCGGGCCATGGGCGCAAGGCATGTGGATTTTCTTGTGCCGAACCGATTCGATTACGGTTACGGCTTATCGCCAGAAATCGTGCAGCTTGCGGCGGGTATGGCGCCTCGGCTGATCGTCACCGTTGATAACGGCGTCGCCAGTGTCGACGGCGTCGCCCTGGCCAATGAGTTGGGTATGGATGTGGTCGTCACCGATCATCACCTACCCGGTGATGTGCTGCCAGACGCCTTTGCGCTGGTAAACCCGAATGTCGTTAATAGCCGCTTCGGCAGTAAGGCCATGGCTGGGGTGGGCGTTGCTTACTACCTCCTTAGCTGGGTGCGCCAGGCCCTGCGTCAGCGGCAGCACTTTGTATCTCGCGGCATCGATGAGCCGAACATGGCGCAATACCTAGATTTGGTGGCATTAGGGACTGTGGCCGATGTGGTACCGCTAGATCACAACAATCGTATTTTGGTTCATCAAGGGTTGCTGCGTATTCAGCGTGGTATGACCCGGCCTGGCATCGCGGCCCTCGCTCGGGTGGGTAAGCGCGATCTTACGACGCTGTCGTCTGCCGACATGGGCTTTGCTCTCGGACCTCGTCTCAATGCAGCGGGTCGCCTGCAAGACATCAGCGTGGGCATTCGCTGCTTGGTCACTGATGATCCTGCGGAAGCGGGCCGCCTTGCTGCAGAACTCGACGGTTTGAATCAGACCCGGCGCGAGATTGAGCAGGGCATGGTGGCGGATGCCGAGATGATCCTGACACAAATCACGCCAGATCCTGACGAGATGGGCATTGCGGTGTACCACGAGAGCTTCCATCAGGGCGTAGTCGGTATCGTAGCGGGGCGGCTGCGGGAAAAATTTCATCGTCCGGCTATCGTCTTTGCCGATGCCTCCGGGGGTTCTGATGAGTTGAAAGGTTCAGCGCGCAGTATCGATGGTCTCAATATACGTGACCTGCTGGACAGCATCGCGACCAAGCGCCCAGGCATGCTGTTGAAATTCGGCGGCCACGCCACGGCCGCCGGACTAAGCATCAAGCGGGTGCACTTGCCGCGTTTTCAAAAAGCCTTCGACAAGGCGGTTCGGGAGGCGGTCACCCCAGACATGTTGGACGTAGTACTGCTCACAGACGGTGAGTTGGCCAAGGAAGCGCTTAACCTCCAAACGGTGGCAAAGCTGGCCAACGCTGGACCTTGGGGTAATGGTTTTACGGAACCAACCTTCGAAGGTGAGTTCACTCTCGTCAATCAACGGGTCGTTGGTCAGGATCATCTGAAGCTCGTCCTTGCCATGCAAGACCAACTTATCGATGGCATTGCCTTTCGCCAGCCGCCGCTGGACGATCAGCCTGAGCGGGTAC
>PBTJ01000050.1 GCA_002726925.1 Gammaproteobacteria bacterium
CATTGCCCACCGATACGAAGAATTTTCCGGCACGCATTCAGGCATCGATTATCGTATGGATGTTAGCTTGCCGTTTTTGGCTAAGGCACTAGCGCCTTGACACTCACCGCCCAAAAGTTCGCGCTTAATTTGGCGGTAGAGCCTTGCGCAACATCACATCCAGCGGTGTTAGCTTTTCGATTTCCAGCAATCTCAGCGCCTTATCAACGTTGATGTCGTCGTCATGATCGAGCACCCCCAGCATAGCCCGCGTCACCGGCGGGTCGGCCATGAATAACTCCAGTAACCAGGCAAGGGTGTAACCCAGAAACATCGGGATCGACCGCACCTTGGTGCTCGTTCCCAGCACCTGAGCTGCTCGGCTATAGAGTTGCGCGCGGGTCAGGCTTTCGGGACCCGCCAAGTTTAACCCCCCCTCGAGTCCCAAACGGGCAGCGCTACAGATCGCCTCGATCACATCATCGACAAAAATAGGTTGCTCCATACTGCTGGATCGAAATGTGAAAGAACTTGAAAGATTGGCCCGTTTCGCCAACATCTTGGTGGTGTAATCACGCTCGCCAATGACCATAGGTATGCGCAACGTGCAGGCAGGCGTTGGGCTGCGGTACAAAATCCGCTCAGCGCGGCCCTTAGAAGCAAGGCAAGGATTAGCAGACGAGGGCTTGGCGCCCAAGATCGACAAGTATGTAACGTGTTCTACAGAGGTGCCTGTGAAGGCACGTGATAGCCCCGTGCAGCTGGATTCATGGGCCATCGCGTAGGTTGCATCTTTCGTTGCCTTCAAAATTCCTACAAGATGCACTGCATATTGCGCACCGTAGGCCGCTTGACCGAGCAGCGCGGTTTCTGCGTAGTCGATAACCTCAATGCGTACCTTACTGTTGGCTTTTACTGCCCGCGAGAGTTCGCGCTCTGCGCGAGCGCTGCGCACAACTGCTGTGACAACCGCGCCCTCAGACAACAGTTTGCGAATCAAACGCTGGCCAATATTCCCATTGGCTCCGGTAATGAACCAACTCTCTGGCAGCTGCTCCTCCTCTTCTGCGGTCTCATCCTCGGCGCCAGATTTTGGCCCACTGCTGGCGTCTTCGATTACTTCCTCGGTGGAATTTTCGGGTGATGTCGTCGGATCTTCTGCCATCTTTTCTCACCAGGGCTTGGGCGCCTATCGTCCAATTGCGTTTGAGAGATGATACATTGAAAAACCCCTGTGCTCGAAAGCCCGCTGAGGAAATTTGTCGATGCAAAACTTTCTTTCCACGTCGCTTAGCCCCTTGCCAATTTGGGTTGCCAGCGCCATGTTGCTCAGCTCTTGCGGAGCTCCGCTCGGCCCGATTCCCGGGGGCAAACTGCAAGGCAATATTGAAGCCTGGCCGAAGGATTGGAGCCACGCCGAGGATGTAGAGAACATACTGCTCGAAACAAATCCTGCTGACCCTTATTCCGTAACAATTTGGGGGCTCGGTGTCGAAAAAACGTTCTTTGTCGGCGCATCAAAACGCTCTAACCAATGGGCAGAAAATTTGGAAACCAATCCCCGGGCGATCATCGACGTGGACGGCACACTGTATCGCGCGGTCGCAGTTCGGGTAACGGATGCCGACATTAACAATGCAGTCGCAGAAAAATTCATGGCCAAGTATGATCTCGATCCAGACGTGCTAGAAGGAGACGGTGCGTTTTATCAATTGACTGCTGCGCCTGACTAACCATGCATTCAGCCCACGCGCGCAGCTGACATCCCTACAGGGAAACGCTCGCACCATGAATCCGCAAGACCGCAGTTCCAGCCACCACCAAATAGCAACCCACTCGTCTTTTTTCAGCGCCGCCAATAGCCTAACCATGGCGAGGCTACTATCGGCGCCACTGCTCGGCTGGAGTATCACCAAAGGGTATTGGTGGCTGGCGGCGGCCACGATGTGTGTCGCCATTGCGTCGGATGTGTTTGACGGCATGCTCGCTAGGAGACGCAACACCGCCTCAGCCTTTGGTGGCTTTTTCGATCACGCCACCGACGCCATTTTCGTAAGCACCGGCGCCTGGGCCTTGGCAGCCGTCAACCTCATCAACCCTTGGCTTTGGCCATTTATTGGCCTCGCGTTTATTCAGTACTCACTGGACTCGAATTCGCTTCGCGGCCAGCGACTGCGCACCAGCAAACTGGGAAAGTACAACGGCATTGGCTACTACGCTTTGATCAGCACGGCCGTCGGATGCCAAGCGCTGGCGAGCCTGTTCGCGTTAAGTGGGACACACGTGCCCTTACTGTACGGGCTGCTGAGCCTCTTGCATAACGCTGTTGCCATGGCCGCCTGGTGTTTGCTGGCAAGCACTGTAATCTCAATGCTTGACCGCTTGCGGCATCTCGTTACCCAGCGCGCCAATGGCCACTAGCGGTTACTTGGCATTGGCTTGATCAAACAACTCGGCATTGGCCTTGGGCAGAAAAACCACGCCAATCGCGGCATTAAACAGCACAAAGAAGGTGTGCATGATGAGGCTGAATACACCGACCTCAGGAAACTCTGGGAAGAGTACAGTCCACAGTAGCAGGGCTCCGGCGTGAAATGGCAGCGGCAACGCTGCGGCGAGGAATATCACTGGCAAAAAAGCGAGCATCTGTCCAAAACCAACGTCGACGTTAAACAGCTGCAGCGCAAAGGTATAAACCATCACCGCCCCGAGCAAATTCGGCGCCTTGAATAAAAGCAACAGCAAGTAGTGAATGGGCCGAGCTTCACGAAACGCGCGAAAAATCTGCGCGTCGCGGATTTTTGCAACGTCTCCAAACACTCCCTGAAAAAACAGGATATGGATAGGTAGGTAGCACAGGGCCACGGCAAACACCGTGGGCAGAATCAGGTCTAAGCGAATTTGCGAAGACGCCTCCTGCACCAATTCGTAATAAATCAGCACACCGATGCCGGAAAAAAACAGTAGCTGATAAATTTCCATCAGCCCTAGCATCACCATGGTAGATAGCGCCTGCCACCCAGGTACGCCATGGCGCCT
The DNA here is from genome assembly GCA_002726925.1 of Gammaproteobacteria bacterium. Classification (GTDB taxonomy): domain Bacteria; phylum Pseudomonadota; class Gammaproteobacteria; order Pseudomonadales; family Azotimanducaceae; genus UBA4421. The sequence continues at coordinate 3,019 of PBTJ01000050.1, forward strand.
TGCCAGATATAGCGACATAGCACCCTTACCGACCTGTTCGTTTACCAAGGACAAAATGTAGGCGCTGGCACGAATCGGCAGCACCTGCACCAGCCGCAGCTGCGGCGCGTTAAACCAACGAATCGCTCGCCAACTGGCATGGGCATCGACGCTAAAGAAGAACAGCGAGTAGGGGATCATCACCATCAACCAAGCCGTCCAATCCGCATCTTGGAAAAAGCGCAGTAAATACTCCGCTACGGTCAAACCTTCCCGAGCGGCGGTGGTTTCAGTGCGGGTAAAGACCAGATAGAAGCACAGCAGCGTCACCATCCAGGTGCCTACCTTGAACAGCCAGCTCAAACCGGACTTAGATTTTTGCTCCGCTATGTGGTCAGTGCTGTCGCCCATGACTACTCCTGAAATTTTTGCTTCGCCTCAATGGGGCGCTGACTTTTTTAATCGATGCCTAGACGCATTGGACGCTTGCCGCCCAAACCGATACTCAAGCGGCTGCCGCGTAAGTCAGCGCCTTAAAATCAGAGCTAAACGGATGCCAAAAACCCGGCATACGTTGNGTTAAGCAGAATCCAGTGAGATTCGCCTCTGGCGCCATCCAGCTGTGTGTGCCTGCCAACCCGCCCCAATGATACTCGCCTAGCGCAGCAGCATGATCATTGGGTTGCAGCTGATTCTTNANGGCGAAGCCCAGTCCAAAAACCGTACCCGGCATGACCCACATGGGAAAGGCGACCTGCACACCATCGGCTAGGTGATTACTGCGCATCGATTGCAGGGTTTCGGGTTTGAGCAGGCGAACTCCCGACCACTCNCCTGCGTTAACGATCATGCGCAAAAATGCCGAGTAATCGGCAACGGTGGAGACGAGTCCACCNCCACCACTTAGCATTGTTGGTTTCGCAGTATAAGGGCCTGTNATCACNTCCCCGGCTTTATGCAAACCCGGCTTCATCGGATCGAACAGATCTTGTGGTGAATACAGGGTGATCAATCGATCCGCTTTTTCTTCTGGCACCCAGAANTCCGTATCCACCATGCCCAGTGGGTCAAATATGTANTGTCGAAGAAATACATCGTAAGACAGCCCCGAGAGCACCTCCACCAATCGCGCGCATACGTCTGTTGCGAAGGAATAACGCCAACTGGTGCCGGGTTCAAAGGCCAGTGGCAGCTTTGCAATCCGCAGGCAGAGCTCCTCCAAGTCGATCTCNTGCTCGCCAAGACCATTNACGCCATTGTTCAAGTAGGTTTGATCTATCAACGAATCNGGTTCGACAAACCCATAACTGAGNCCAGCGCTGTGACTGAGCAGATGTCGCACGCTAATAAGGTTCGCGGCGGGACTCACATCCGTGGCTGANTTGGCGTTTGGCTGCAGCACCTGCATGTCACCAAATTCGGGCAGGAACTTGGCTAGCGGATCGTCTAGCTCAAACAGACCCCGTTCCTGCAGCATCATCAAAGCAACCGAGGTGACGATCTTGGTATTCGACGCCATGCGATAGATGGCGTCGTCGCGCAGCGGCTGACGTGTCTCCAGATCCATGTAGCCAAAGGTTTGATGATCGACAAGATCCGCGCCCTTGAACACAGCNGTAGCACAGCATGACAAGATATTTTGGTCGATATAAAACTGCATGCGCTGATGCATCTCAGAAAAATCATAGTCTGATTCGGTGGTCTTCATGGCTCCCCTNATTCCCCGTCGAGTAAATCTAAGCCGCAACTATTGCCTAACGGCAAATTCGGTCAGCAACTGATACAGCGTANCAACGCCCTGGGTGACGTTGTCCACACTGATACGTTCGTTGTTGCCATGCACACCGGTAAATTCAGCTGGCGCAAAGACNAAGGGCGAATAGCCGTAGCTAGTGATACCTAAGTCCCGAAAAAAATGCGAATCGGTGAAGCCACCCGCCACGGTAGGAATCAGTTCTGCGCCATGTTGCTCCTCAGCGACGTTTGCGATGACGCGATAAAGCGGGGTATCTGTGCGACTGGTCGCCGGTGTAAAGCCCATAATTTTCTCGATGAAAATTTGGTCATCGTTAATGATCTGGCTCAATTCCACTAGAAACTGTTGCGGGTTTTGATCTGGCAACAGACGGCAATCCAGCTCAGCCGATGCCTCAGCAGGTACCACGTTGATCTTGCTGCTACCGGTCAGCCGAGTGATCGAGCATGTGTTACGTAGCAGGGCATGGGCGCCAGGATTCTGCAAGCGCAGGCCCAGCAGATAACTTGAATCGTTAGCCGCTTGGGCTATGCCTGCGTATTGGCTGCGATTGCTGGCATCTTGGTAGGGTGCAAGGCCCTCGAACATCGCAGCTACGGCGGGCACCACGTTGACGGGAAATTCTGTTTGCCGCACGCGCTCTAGCCCGCGGATCAATCGCGTAACAGACGTAGTGACCTGAGGCGCCGACCCATGACCCGGTCGGCCCGAAGCAGTCATGCGCAACCACAAAGGCACTTTCTGGGTTACCTCAACCATGACCGCGACGCCCTGTTCGAAGCGCCTGCCCGAACCGCCTTCGTTTAGTAGATAGCCCACGTCCGCAAACAGGTCTGGTCGATTCTCGACTAACCAGCCTGCCCCAAAAAAGCCGCCGGCTTCCTCATCTGCTGTGGCCATGTACCACACGTCTCGGCTCAGTGGCTGTTTGCTTGCCGCCAGCGCCAAGAAGGCTTGTAACTGCACAATGCCAAGGCCCTTAGTGTCGATGGCACCACGGCCATAAATGTAGCCATCGAGCTGCTCACCGCTGAGCGGATCAACGGACCAGTGGGCGGCGTTGGCAGGCACCACGTCGATATGATGCAGCAGCACAAGGGCGGGCAGGGTGTTGCCTTCAGCGTCCGGGGTGGCCGGTAGCTTGGCCCACAAGTTGCCGCGACCAGGTGCAGACTCGACGCTTTCGTAAGCGATGCCTGCTTGATCCAGCAGCGTGCTCAAATAGACGACACCCCGAGACTCGTTGCCCGGTGGGTTGATGGTATCCACCTGTAAATAGCCGACCAGATTGGGCACTGCCTGCTGCACATAGGGCTCAAGATCCATTGCCCGTGAAGGCATTGAAGTCAGGAGTAGTAGTGCGCCGCAGAAAAAAAACGACGGTTTGCGCTTCGTTATGTCAAAGCTTCTGCATTTCAAAAAGCGATCCTCGATATTGAATCAAGCCGGGAAAGGACTATCGCAGACGATGCCGAAGTCGCCATAATCTAGCAACCCAAACAGTTGGAGCGTTCAATGAAAATTTCTACCCTGATCAATTATGCCGGCGGTTTCAAAGAGGCCGTGGCAGAGGTAAAAGAACTGGAGCAAGCGGGTTTGGACGTGGTCTGGGTGCCAGAAGCGTATTCCTTTGACGCGCCCTCGGCCATGGGCTATTTGGCGGCGCAAACAGAGCACGTCATCATCGCGTCCGGCATTTTGCCGATTTACAGCCGCACCCCAAGTCTATTAGCCATGACAGCAGCAGGCGTTGATTACCTGTCAGACGGCCGTGCCATGCTAGGCCTTGGTGCATCAGGGCCCCAAGTCATTGAGGGTTTTCATGGCGTGCCCTATGTCGCTCCTGTGGCCCGTACCCGCGAAGTGATCGAGATCTGCAGGCAGGTGTGGCGCCGCGAAAAAGTCCAGCATATGGGCGAGCACTATCAGATTCCGCTACCACAAGACCGTGGCACCGGCTTGGGCAAGCCGCTAAAACTAATCAATCATCCCGTACGTAGCGATATCCCCATTGCCATCGCCTCCCTAGGACCGGCGAGCGTGGCGGCAACCGCTGAGCTTGCCGATGCATGGCTACCCGCCTTCTATACCGCCGAGGCGGCAGATGCGGTTTGGGGTGAAGCGCTACGAAAAGGCGCACAGTTGCGAAATAGCGATCGTACGCCACTGGATGTCTATGCCGGCGGCAGCGTGGCCATTGGTGATGACATGGAAGCTCTGCGCGATCGTAGCCGGCCCGGCGCAGCGCTCTACATCGGCGGCATGGGCGCACGCTCTAAGAACTTTTATAACGACATTTTCGCCAAAAGTGGTTACGAAGCAGAAGCGAAGATCATCCAAGATCTGTATCTGGCCGGTGACAAGAAAGCAGCTGAAGCAGCGATACCTGACGACTATCTCGCGAAGAGCTCTCTCATTGGCCCTGAGGGATTTGTGAAGGAGCGTCTCTACGCGCTGCGTGAATCCGGAGTGACCTCGCTGAACGTGAGTTTTGCTGGCGCCGACGCAGCGCAGCGCACAGCCCAATGCGAGAAGCTGCGCAACTTAGTGGATTCGCTCTAAGGCGAGCCAGGGCGCCTGCGTTAACCGACCAACCGACGAGACGGCACCTAGAAGGGTTAACCCGTGTATTGCCGCGCCGCGAGCGACGCCTAGGCGTCACGCACGCGGATTAACCCTTCTTGCACAGTAGATGCCAGCAANTCACCGGACTGNGAGAAAATGTTGCCNCGAGCAAANCCCCGGGCTTGAGATGCACTGGGAGAATCGATGGCGTACAGCANCCATTGGTTTAGCTCGATAGGCCGATGAAACCACATCGCATGATCAAGGCTGGCCACCTGCATTTGCTCGCGCTTGAAACGTCCGCGATGGGGCAGGCGAGCCGTGCCAATGAGCACATTGTCAGATTCAAAGACCAGCAGGCTTGCGGCGATCAAATGTTCGNCCGGTACGCGACCTGTTGGCTTAAACCAGACAAATTGCTCGGGCGGCTGAGGCGTTTCAGACTGTAGGCGGCGAAATTCATGGCGCCACGTCACGAAGGGCGCATCAAAAAGCGCGNGNGGNATCTTCTCTTCCGGCGGCGGTTTTAATTCGGGCATTGTCGCTTGATGATCCGGCCCAGATTCCACGATCTGAAACGATGCNTCCATGTTGAAAATGGCCTCGCCGCGCTGGGTCACCAAGATTCGACGCGTGGNAAAAGACTTGCCGTCTCTGGCTCGCTCAACCCGAATAACTGCCGGCACCCTNGGATCACCCGGACGCANAAAATAGCCGTGCAGCGAATGCACGCGTAGCTCTGGCGAAACCGTGCGCCCACCGGCCATGAGGGCCTGGGCCATAATCTGGCCTCCGTAGAGCCGCCCCTGTCGGCCTGCTGGATGCTGGGCGCGAAATATGTTTTCTTCAATTTGCTCCAGTNCCAACAAAGCCAGCAGCTCTTGCAGCTTTTCCCCAGGTCTCATGNGGTGCCTAAGCCTGTCCGTATCCGACTAATCGACACAGTAAGGTCCGTAGAGCGGGTGATCGTGCAGTACGCGTCGGCGACCCGCGAGATCAATAATATCTGGATAGTTCCAAAGCAGATTGACCGACAAATCACTCTGNTCCAGCGGATTGGATAGAGCGTCGATCATCACCAGTGCATCTTCTTCAATCCAAAGATCCTGGGGAATGCCGCAGAGCATCTCTATCACCGCCTTAATGACTTCGTCATCGGTCGCGCGCTCTGCCGCGGCTTGCAATGCCCACTGCCAAATCTCCTCGCTTTCGAGCGTCTGCTGGTGCCAAGACTGTAACTTGGTGATAACTTCATCGCGCTGCAATGTACTCATGTCTGATGGATCCCTGAAAGACTCGCCCATGTGTTAGTCGCGGATTCTACCGATAATGGACAGCAGATACCTCGCTAGGTCGTAACAACTAAACAGAAACTCTTTCCATCAGACAGCCATGGAGACAGCCGACATGTTGAATTTTAAGTCTGTGCCGAGTTCTGCCTGCGAATTCCGGTTTATTCACAGCTCCGGGCCCGGAGGCCAACATGTGAATAAAACCGCCACCGCTGTTGAGTTACGGGTCGAAATTGAATTGCTGTCCTTAAACGCCTATGCATCCCACCGACTACACATGCAGCAGGCCAAGCGCATCAGCAAGGAAGGCATACTCGTGATACAGGCGAGCAGTCACCGGTCTCAACTGAAGAATCGTCAAGAGGCCTTAGATCGCGTCGACGACTTCATCAAGGAGGCGAAGGCTCGCGCCAAAACGCGCATCGCCACCCAACCAACGCTGTCTTCGAAGCACAAAAGAGTCGACAAAAAAAAGAAACACGCCTCCACTAAGAAACAGCGCCAGCGGCCTGACTGGGAGCGATAGCGCTCAGTCAAGCTAAACGGAAGCGGCCTGATAAGACGGTCCGCGGAGCCAGGCAAGCCGCAAGTCGACGGTTATTCTGCTGCCAGTTCCTTCTGGACCAAAAAGTCCACAACATCGAGCATGCCTTGATTGGAGCCAGCCATACGGGCCCCGACCCGGTATTTACCGTTGACGATCATCGTCGGCACCCCGGTGATGCCGTAGGCGCGACTCTTGGCTCCGGCCTGCATGACCTGGCTTCGCACAAAGAAGGAGTTATACGATTTGCTGAATTCTTCCTTCGGTACGCTAGCATTGTCCTCAAACAATGCAGCCATGATGTCTTCGTCACGAAGGTTTTTTGGTTGCGTGTGAATGGCGGCGAACAGGGGTTCGTGCATTTGCTCGGCAACGCCCAGTATTTCAGCGGTATAAAACGCCTGAGCCATTAGCGTCCAGTCCGATGAAAAGACGGCGGGCAAGCGGTTGAATACCGCCTGCGCAGATTTGCCTTGTTCCCAGCGATTT
>PBTJ01000005.1 GCA_002726925.1 Gammaproteobacteria bacterium
CACGCCGATGAAACCGTCTAACCCAGTTAACGTTACTGTTCTACGGAGACCATTATGAAATACGACAACATACTGCAAACCATTGGTAATACGCCCATCGTCAAGCTCAACCGGATAGCCCCAGAGCATGTCGACATGTACGTCAAGGTAGAGTCCTTTAACCCCATGGCATCGGTAAAAGACCGACTGGCTTACGCGATTATTAAGGATGCGCGTGACAGCGGCGCGCTGAAACCCGGGCAGACGGTGGTCGAAGCCACCAGCGGCAACACGGGTATCGCACTGGCCATGGTATGCGCGGTGATGGGCCACCCCTTTGTCGCCACCATGGTCGAAACATTTTCCATTGAGCGCCGCAAAGTCATGCGCGCCCTCGGCGCTAAGGTCATTCTAACACCGGCAGCCGAACGCGGCACCGGCATGGTTGCCCGGGCCGAAGCGCTGGCGGAAAAACACGGCTGGTTCCTCGCAAGACAATTTCAAAACACTGCCAATCCGGATTTTCATGCCAGCACCACAGGACCAGAAATCTTGCAGGACTTTGCCGGTGAGCGTTTGGACTACTGGGTCACGGGTTGGGGAACTGGCGGCACCATGTCTGGCGCCGGGCGCACCCTCAAGGCTGCCCGCCCCAACATTCAGGTGGTCGCCGCTGAACCTGAGCAGGCGGCGTTGTTATCTGGGGGCCAATGGTCGCCACATAAAATTCAGGGTTGGACGCCAGATTTCATCCCCGAGGTGCTGGATCGCGACATCGCCGATCACGTAGTGACAGTCAACGAAGATGAATCCATGGCCTGTGCCAGGCGCTTGGGACAGGAAGAAGGCATCTTCGTGGGTATCTCAGCCGGTGGCACGCTGAGCGCTTCGCTGAAAATTGCCGAGCAGGCCGAGCCCGGCAGTGTGATTGTTACCATGCTGGCAGACACCGCAGAGCGTTATATTTCAACGCCACTGTTCGCCGACATCAACGAAGGCTCTGACGACGACTGGTTAGACCAGCAGTCTTAGCGCTTTTATTGAGGATCACGACGGTAACAGCAGACGTGTTGCTACCGCTTGGGTTGTGCGCGTCAAGGCGCGACGCGCGATAAAACGCTGCATGGCAGCTGGGTCAGATTGGCGCGATGTTTCCCAAGAGCTGAAATCTGGGTACCACGTCAGCAGATGGAGTCTGCACTCTTGCGACGCAACCATAGCCTGCGCAGGAGCGAACAATGCCATGGGCTCCGCGCTGTAGGCTTCGGCCCCCTCAAAGGTTTGCCATGCGGCGCTGGACAAAGCTACGGCCTCGTCTAGGTGCTCGAAAGGCAACCAAAAATCTCGAAATACATAGACGCCAAGTCTCGTTAGCGGTGCCGCCGATTGAGGCCGTGCGGTGGCTTTCAGGACCCATTGGCTCTCCACCTCACAGTCTTCAGGAGGCCGCCAGCCATCGTCCAACTCAGCATGCGCGCTGACCGCCATCAGTTGGTGAGCTGCCATGCCAAAGACACCCTGCCAAAGACCCCACAGCGAAGCCGGCGCATGCTCAGCAAAACTCTCACGCAGCCTTGCAGCGTGAGCCTGCGAATTTTGATCGGCAAAATTCAGCAGGCGTTTGGTGTAAAACAGGTCGTTCATGTCGCGCGCCTGCTTATGCCGATGCCTTGCTTCCTCATCGCTCTCACCTTACAACGCTCACCCTATAACGCCGGGCATTATCTCAACATGGCGGGGTAATCGAGTTCGGCGCCCCACAAGACCTGAGCGACGCTTGCATAGCGCGATTCGTTAACAAACCCGTGGTGACGAAGGGTTTCCATGTCACGATTGATGCGATCCAGCGGGTGACCGCCCTCGGTCATGGTGGTGCCCGCCACATTGCCCATCAGCCGCACCACCTCAGCGGAGGTTTGAACGGCGTGGGTGCCCGCAAGATACAGGTCTGCGCGATGCTCGGGGGTTGCCTCCAACCCATCAACCGCACGCTGCCAGGTTATTTCCAGCGCGTTATAGAACATCAGTCGGGCGGAGCGATACAGTGCTAGCGCGCGACCAAAGTGGCCTTGAGCCATGTGTTTTTCGGTCAGCTTGCTGGCACCACCGCCCGGGGTCTTGTTTTTCACCAGCGCTGCAACCTCGTCAATGGCCTGTTTGGCAAGGCTCAATGCCACGGGCACATAGGTCGCAAACACGATGCGCGATGGGCAGCGATACAGCGCACCTTCGTAGTAGCGATTTACCGGAGTTTCAGGCAACGCCGGCGGCACAACCTGCAACGAAGGCACGATGACATGGTCGATCAGAACATCATTGCTGCCAGAGCCACGCATGCCTAACGTGTTCCAGTTGTCCATCACCTGACAGTCTTCGATGGCAACGACGGCATTGTGCATTTCGCCATCCATCATCACTGGCGACATGATCCACTGCGCAAAATTACAGCCGCTGACAAAGCGCTGGGTACCGGATATTTCTACCCCATCAGCAACTCGCTTCCCTTGTAGCGGTGTATGACCGCTGGCGGAGATCAGTTGATCGGGGTTGTCTGCCCATAGCATTTCAACCAGCTCTGCCGGCCACTTGGCCGCCATAAGCTTAGCCGCATTGAAGACCATAATATGCCATGCTGCCGCGGTATCGCTGCCAGCAACTTCCTCGCAAACCGCTGCGCAGGTCACGGGATTCACTTCATCGCCGCCTAAGCCAGTGGGTAAAAACAAACGAGGAATACGCGCCTCTACAATGGCTGCAAAACTATCGTCGTGCAGACGACACGCTTGCTCAGACCAGATCGAATGCGCGGTCAGGCGCCCTTGCACCGACGCGACGCGTGCTAGCGCCTCTTGTTGCTCTGTCAGCGTTTGTTGTGCGGTCATTGTGCTCCTTACGTGAGCCCGTCGTTTTGGCTGTCGATAAGATTTCCATCGCTAATCATGTCACACAAACCCTTTAGGCTCAGCCCAAAACCACTTGACCCAAACATCCCCACCCATAACCGACCAACCACGCCAATATCCGGTTTCCACGGTTTTGTCGTCAAACCGCATGCTCGCCCCAGACAGCTCGGTGATTATTTGCGCGTTTTGCGTACCGCTAAGATATTGAGATTTATGAACTTTCACATATTGAAACAAATTAAGTATCAACCATGGCTTTTCATCCAAAGAAAGTTCTGTATCCTGACAATCCTCACCAGCTGCGGCTGTACATACATACAGTAATTTTCCTCGGCAGGGCAATTGCATTGATGTAGCGTCGGCTCGGCTGGTTGAGACCACCCCACCCGCATCAAGTCCGTGAGTCTTCTTCTGCAGTCCTTCGTTGGTCACTCTTTTGGCCAGTTTTCCAGCCGACTTTTTTGGAGCCACAGATCGCACGGTACCGAGTATTGATTCTATCGCGCAGGAAAGGCTGGGAGCCGCTCTCGCCAGGGGTAGGACGCATCGCCGACCGCGAGAAATTCTGGGTTGAGCAGACTTTCCTTGGTGTTGTAGGCCAGCGACTCGCCGTCTGGCTGATACACACCGCCACCCGCCGCAGTGAGGACCGCTTGGGCTGCGCCGATATCCCACTCGCTAGTGGGGCCAAGGCGGGGGTAGATGTCTGCACCACCCTCAGCCAATACACATAGCTTGAGCGAACTGCCGACAGGCCGTCGCTCGCATTCGGCGAATTGCGATGCCAACTCGGCGAGATAACTTTCCAAACGCTCGCCACCATGGTTGCGGCTTGCAACCACGCGAACCGCTTTTGCATCCTCGTCATAGGACTTTCCAGGCAGCAAATGTTTGTCGCCATTGATTTCAACGTACGCGCGCAGACTGAGATCGCTCTGATTTACGTCGCCCACATAAACTTTGTTCTGCACCGGCACACCGACGACGCCAAAGACGGCGTCATGGCCATCGATCAAAGCGATGTTCACGGTAAATTCGCCATTGCGATTAACGAATTCCTTGGTGCCATCCAGTGGATCCACGAGCCAATAACGCGTCCACTGCGATCGCTGGGCAAAAGAGGGCGGCGCCGATTCTTCAGAAATAATCGGTATCTCCGGGGTGAGAGATTGCAGGCCCGCCACGATGACCTGATGTGCCGCCAGATCCGCTTGCGTCAACGGTGATTCATCACTCTTGGTCTGAATCTCAAAATCCGTCTCGTACACCTTCAAGATCTCTGCGCCAGCTTCCTCAACGATCTGCATAACGCGATTAACCCACGGTTGGGGGATAGCCTTGGCCATATTCATTCCTCGAAGTCTTNTTAGTGATCAAACGGTACTTGGTCGCAGTTGNGGCAGACAAAGCGTCAGCGCGGCAATCGCACGAGCCTCATAAAACTCTTCGTGATCGAGCANCTCGTCGATCTTTGCCAGCGGCCAAAGCACCAATTCAGGTGGTTCAGGCTCGTCACCGGGAATGTCGTGAACGTACAGATCCTTTGCCATCACGACATTGATCGTGAACCCCATGTGTCCTGGCGCAATGCTCAAACGCTTCACAAAACGCACATCTTTTGCGCCAAAACCTGCTTCCTCAGCAAGCTCTCTGGCAGCCGCCGCTTCTAGGCTCTCACCCGGATCCGCCGCACCCTTGGGCAGCGTTAACTGAAATTCGTGAAAGCCCGCCGCATACTCCCGTATGAGCAGTAGCTCGTCGTTATCGTTGATGGCCACGACGATCACGCCCGGCTGACCCACCGCGGGCAGCCGCTCATATACCCGCTCGACACCGTTGCTGAACGACAGGTGCAGGGCTTCTATTGTAAAAAATCGGCTTTGCGCAATGGTTTGAATTTTACGAATTAGCGGTAGTGGCATTGGAATTCACACTTCTGTGGATGCTTAGCGGTTAGTATGGGCAGCATCCGTGATGCAAATCGGTCTGGTGCCATTGCCAGCCTACAACGAACACATCAAAGGGGTGCTGCCCATCCATGAATGTCAGTGGAGATCATACCTCAGTGCCTTGGGATGCAATCGATACCGTTCTGATGGATATGGACGGCACGCTACTCGACCTCAATTACGACAATCAAATTTTTGCGCATCGACTGCCCGCAGCCTTCGCAAAACACCATGGGCTAACCCTTGAGGCGGCGAGTCAACAGTTGGGCGATCATATGGCAAAAGTTAGCGGCACGATGGACTTTTATCGGTTGAATTACTGGCGTGATCTGACCGGGCTCGACATTTTGGCCCTGCACGAGCAGGCCGCCAACTTAATCTGCTTTCTACCCGGCGCGGCGGAGTTTTTGCNGACGCTATCCGAGCATGGCAAGCGCACGCTCATTGTCACCAATGCAGACCGGCAATCCTTTGCGATTAAAGATCGAGTGCTGCGGCTATCACCGCGCGTTAACCAAGTGATCTCCAGTCACGACCTTGGCATACCCAAAGAAGAAAACGCGTTTTGGGTATGGCTGACGGAGCAACATGACCTAAACCCATCCACCACTTTGTTTGTTGATGACACTGCNAGAGTGCTCAGGGCTGCCGAGATTTTCGGTATTGCCCATACCCTAGCCGTGGCGCAGCCGGACCAGCAGCGCCCACCAAGGGATATGCCGGGTCGACCTAGCTTCGGCCACTACGATCAATTAATTGCAGAACTAGCATGACCGCGGTGCGGATAGATCGATGGCTGTGGGCGGCTCGTTTTTTCAAGACCCGTTCCCTTGCTAAATCTGCAGTGGAAGGCGGCAAGGTGCACCTAGACGGCAAACGCGTGAAACCGTCCAAGGAGCTACGCTCCGGGCAAACGCTACAGATTCGTCGCGGCGACTTGGTGCAGACCNTNGTCATTCTAGAACTCTCCCAGCAACGCGGCCCAGCGACAATGGCGCAGACGCTTTATGCAGAGACGCTTGAGAGCATTGANCTGCGCGAACTGCGAAAAAGCACCCAACGNATGGAGCGAGCTGGCCTGAGAGTNCCCAGCTCTCGGCCGGACAAAAAAGATCGCCGTGCGCTGGCTCAGCTGCGCGATNTGGATAAAGGCTGGCAACAAAACCCGGATATCTAGCGCGAACTGCTAGGAACCTATAAACCTGCTGGAAATCCTTATGGACGNACTTTTCCGTTTTAGTTTTGCTGATTTACCGATTCGNGGTCAGTGGGTTCGNCTGCAAGCTTCCCTGCACGCTGCCGGGCAATTCCGTGCATATCCACCACAAGCCAGCAACTTGCTCGGACAAATGCTTGCAAGCGTTGCCATGATCGCTGACAACCTGAAATTTTCCGGCGCCGTGGCTTTGCAGTCTCANGGCAACGGTGCGTTACGCCGCTCCNTAGCGGAGTGTCGTCGTCACACCGACCTGCGCGGCATCATGCATTTGACCGATGACGCAAGTTTTCCGCCAAGCNACCAAGATATCGGCGCTTGGCTCGGTCAAGGACAACTNGCCATTACGCTACTACCTGATGAAGAAACCGGCATGCAGCCNTATCAAGGCTTAGTCGCTTTAGACCATGGGGATTTAGCAAAGTGTCTAGANGAATATTTTGCGCGTTCTGAACAATTGGATACCCGTCTGTTTTTCGCTGGCCGCACCGAACGGGATGCGGAGCAAAGTGTGACGGGGCTATTGCTGCAACGCTTGCCCATTCACCCTGATGCATCTGACGCTGAGCGTGATGCTGCCCAAGATGCGTGGGAGACGCTCACCGCGTTAGCGGCTACCGTGACAGATGCAGAGCTGGCAGCCCTCAACGCACCAACCCTGCTGCATCGTCTGTTTCATGAATATCCCTGCACTTTGCAGACGGCCAAGAGGCTGCAATATCAGTGCACCTGCACCCAAGATCGGACAGACCACACCTTGATGATGCTTGGCGAAGATGATTTGCAAGCATTGCTCATCGAGCGTGGCGAGATAACCGTAGATTGCGAATTCTGCGGCAAACGTTATCGGTACGAGCAAGCCGATGTTGATCGGGTTATTGCGAGCGCCGAAGCGCCATGGCAGCCATCTGGACGAGGCCCGCTGCACTAGGCCGAAGGCTGAAAATCGTTTTACGTCGAGGCAAGCAACATATGCCCAGAATTCGTGCATTCTCGGTATGGCAATCTCTGGCATAATCGCGGGCCGCCGAATCTTTATCATCTTGCAAAATATAATATGACTACTAACACTCTGATCGATCTACCCACCGCTGACCTTGCTGAGCAAGCTGTGATGAGAGGCGAAGGCAAATTTGCCAGCAACGGCGCAATTGTCGTAGCAACTGGCGCTCGAACCGGTCGCTCTCCAAAGGACCGCTTTATTGTGGACGAACCTTCTACGTCAGAGTCCATCGACTGGGGCGATATAAACCAGCCCATCGCGGCAGATGTCTTTGATCAACTGTGGGATCGGGTGCAGGTTCACGTCTCTGAACGCGAAACATTTTTGTCTCATCTACATGTGGGCGCAGATCCTGAGCATTACCTACCAATCGAAGTAACCACCGAATACGCATGGCATGGGTTGTTTGGCCGGTCACTGTTTATCGCCCCAGATCACTACAACTCCCACAACAAAGAAGTGTGGCGAGTCGTCAATGCACCGACCTTTCAATGCGATCCCGAGCGCGATGGCACCAATAGCGACGGCACGGTGATGATTAACTTTGCCCAGCGCAAAGTACTGATCGCCGGTATGCGCTATGCGGGCGAAATGAAAAAGTCGATGTTCTCCGTGCTGAACTTCCTATTGCCAGAGAAAGACGTCCTGCCCATGCACTGTTCTGCCAATGCAGGGCTCGACGAAGACGTGACGCTATTTTTTGGACTGTCCGGCACCGGTAAGACAACGTTGTCGGCTGATCCTGATCGTTTGCTCATTGGCGACGACGAACACGGCTGGGGCAAGGGCACGGTCTTTAACTTCGAAGGCGGCTGCTATGCCAAGTGCATTGATCTAACGCGTCAGAACGAACCAGTGATTTATGACGCCATTCGCTTTGGCGCCATTGTTGAAAATGTGGTTATCGACGAAGATCGCAATCCAGACTACGCAGACAGCTCGCTAACGGAAAATACCCGTGCCTGTTATCCGCGCAACAACATCGACGCCAAGGTGCCAGAAAACCGCGGCGGTGAGCCCAACAACATTATCTTTCTCACCTGCGATGTCAGCGGGGTATTGCCACCGGTATCTGTGCTGTCAAAGGAAGCAGCGGCCTATCACTTTTTATCCGGTTATACCGCTGCGGTGGGTTCCACCGAAATCGGTTCCACCGAAGCCTACAAAGCAACCTTCTCAACCTGCTTTGGCGCACCATTCTTTCCGCGTCCTGCAGGCGTCTACGCCGATCTACTCATCAAGCGAATAGAAGAGTTCGGTTCTCGGGTCTACTTGGTCAACACCGGCTGGACCGGCGGCGGCTACGGCGTCGGTGAGCGTTTCAACATTCCAACCACCCGAGCAATCATCTCAGCTGTACAAAGCGGCGCGCTGGCGGATGCGGCAACGACTCGTATCGCTGGCTTGAATCTGGACATTCCGATTGAGGTACCTGGCGTTGATACAAATTTGTTAGACCCTCGAGACACATGGTCGGACAAAGAAGCTTACGATAGGGCGGCGGCAAGCTTGATAAGCAAGTTCCAAGAGAACTTTGAGCGTTTTGTTGTCGAGCCGAAGATCGTTGCAGCTGGGCCAGCAGCATAGCTTGTTTTTTTGCACCATCGCCTGACACGATAGCTCATCCTGCGCGGTATGCATGATGTTTTACGCTTTGGGGAAAGCACGATCTAGCTATGCAGTTGGATGAAGTCACAATCCGTGCTCTCGGGCAGCCCAATGTTGGCCTAGATCAGCTCGTTAGAGGTATCGAGAAAGAAAGCCTCAGAGTGCGTGCTGACGGCTCGCTGTCTCAGTTCCCACACCCCAAAAGCCTAGGCTCTGCTCTCACCCACCGGGCCATCACCACCGACTTTTCCGAAGCCCAGCTAGAACTCATTACCGCTACTCACGCGAGTCCGGAAGGCGTGTTGCAGGAGTTATCGGATATTCACGTTTTCGTTCAACAGAACATTGGCGATGAACTGCTATGGCCCAGTAGCATGCCCTGCATCTTGACAGCAGATCAGGACAAAATCCCCTTAGGTCAGTACGGCTCCTCAAACATTGCTCAAGCGAAAACCGTCTACCGACGCGGACTCGGCAACCGCTATGGGTCCTTGATGCAGACCATCTCAGGCATTCACTACAATTTTTCTGTGCCCGACCAACTGTGGAGCGCGCTGGGTAAATCGGATCAGCAAAGCCAAACCGACGCCTACTTTGGGATGATCCGTAACTTTCGTCGGTGGTCTTGGTTGCTACTGTACCTGTTTGGCGCTGCTCCTGCGGTATGCCGATCCTTCGTGCAAAACACGGATCACGGCCTTGAGCAATTTAACGAGGGAACTTATTACCTACCTCATGCCACCAGCCTACGCATGGGGCGTTTGGGGTACCAAAGCAAAGCACAAAGTGCGCTAGACGTGTCCTACAACTCTGTCGCAGATTACTCACGCTCAATGCGTATCGGTCTGACCGAGAGCCTTCCAGACTACGCTGCCATTCGCCCGGGCAAGGACCAACAGCGCCCCCAGCTCAACGACGCCGTGCTGCAAATTGAAAACGAGTTCTACGGCACCATTCGCCCCAAGCGGACCGCCCGTAGCGGCGAACGGCCCCTGGCCGCGCTGAATGAACGGGGCGTTGAATACGTAGAAGTGCGGTGCGTCGACCTGAATCCATTTGAACCCTTAGGCATCAATGCCGAGCAGATCCGTTTTCTGGACACCTTTTTGCTACTCTGTTTGCTCGCGCCTTCGCCCCCCGACTCCGCCGATTCGCGCGCCAGTTTAGGGCGAAATCAAACCCAGGTGGTAGAGCGCGGCCGAGAACCGGGACTGCAACTTGAAACCGATACTGGCCTTGTCGCCTTATCTGCTTGGGCCACCCAACTGCTGGCTGCGTGCGCACCCATCACTCAAGCCCTTGATCAAGCCAACGATAGCGACGCCGATAGCCGCAAAGATACGCTGGCTAATTCATCTGCGGCCTATCTGGCGAGTTTGCAGGCGCAAAAGGACAAAGTCGCTCGCCCTGCATCAACACCATCTGCCAAGGTCATCGCTGCCATGGCTACCCACGGCTCTTTCTACAAGTTCACCATGCATCAAGCGCAGAAGGTCCAGCAGTATTTGCAGGCGGCAGTCATTGCACCTGCAACCATCAGTGCATTGCAGGAAGAGTCTGCAGACTCGTTGCGACGTCAGGCAGAGGTCGAAGCAGCAGATACCCAGACATTTGAGGAATTTCTGGAAGACTATCTTGCGCTGCCATAGGTCTTGGCTTCTAGACAGGGCCTAGCAGGAGCATGAATTTTCTCGCGCACTGCGCACTCGCACTAGACGCAAGCCAGCGCTGGCCCCAAGGACATACGCTCCGCCAAGGGCTACTCGCAGGCGCCATTTTTGCGGATTTCGGTAAGGGTCAAATCGATAAAAGCCTGCCACTAGATTTGCAGACGGGTATCCGCCTGCACCGACGTATCGATGCTTTCTCGAACCAACATCAGACAATTCGTGATCGCTGCGCCACATTCCCTCAGGAGCTACGCCGCTACGCACCGATATTCCTCGATATTCTTGGCGACTATTACCTGTCGCAGAATTGGGCGTATTACTACGCCCATTCTCGGGCCACCCTAAGCCAGCAGTGTTACGAGGCCTGCGACATCTACTCGGTATATCTCAGTGTAGAGCAAGCGGCCCAGATGAGGCGATTTCTGGCCTATATGCGCAGTGCCGATCTGTTGGCCAATTACAACGATTGGCAGCATATCGAGCGCGCTACGCATTCAGTGCTGCGCCGACTCGACAAGCTGCCATTGCTGGATCTGGCCAACGAGGCAATCCATGACGAGCGCGATTCAGGTGCGGCAGCTTTCAGCATATACTTTCAAGATATGCGCCATGCTCTGCCCGAATGGGCATCGCTTATAGCAGGTGTTCGCGAGAGCACGCCATCCACCCGTCAGCGAGAAACGACTTGAAAGCCGTACTTTGTGAATCATTCGGTCCTGCCGAAAACCTAACCTTGGCCGACATCGCTCCGCCACAGCTATTGCCCGGACACGTCATCGTCGACATCCGCTCCTGTGCACTAAACTTTCCTGACGTGCTGATGGTCGAGGGCAAGTACCANTCACTACCACCCTTTCCCTTTACGCCGGGGGGCGAATTCGCCGGTGTGGTCAGCGAGATTGCCGATGACGTCAAAAGTTGGCNNGTGGGCGATGCTGTATTCGGTGCCTCCGGCCACGGCGCCATGGCGGAAAAAATCAGTGTGTCCGCCAAAGCCCTGCGACCCAAGCCAGAGGCCATGAGCTTTGCACAAGCCTCTGGCATNAGTACCACCTACGGCACCTCGTACTACGCGCTGAAACAACGCGCCAANCTNGCGGCAGGAGAGACCTTGCTGGTTCTGGGGGCTGCTGGCGGGGTTGGGCTGGCCGCCGTCGAGCTTGGTAAAGCCATGGGCGCAAGGGTTATTGCAGCCGCATCGAGCGCAGAGAAACTGCGCGTCGCACAGCAAGCAGGCGCCGACGAGTTGATTGATTACAGTGACGGCGAGCTCAAAGAGAAGGTTAAGGCACTGACCAACGGCAAGGGCGCAGACGTCATATACGATCCGGTAGGTGGGCCGATGTTCGATCAGTGTATGCGATGCGTTAATTGGGAAGGACGCGTGCTTATCGTTGGTTTTGTCGGTGGCGACATCCCCAAGGTGCCCACCAATTTAATTTTGCTGAAAAGCTGCCAAGTGGTAGGCGTCTTTTACGGTGCGTTCTCCGGTCGCTTCCCCGCTGAGAACCAAAAAAACTTCGCCGAGCTTATCGACATGTTCACCNAGGGCGATCTTAAAGCCACGGTGGGCGGCGAGTACGCGCTGGTGGACTATGTGGAAGCGTTGAACTGCCTGTCGCAGCGGCGGGCCATTGGTAAGATCGTGGTGAATATCTGATGCGAAATATGCAAGAAACAGAACAATGGGGCGCCCTAGTTTGCTTAGGTGCCGGCGGTATTTTATGCGTGGGTTTGATAGTGGAGTTCGCCCTGGGACTGGCGCCATGCCCGCTGTGCATGATGCAACGTATATGGTTTGCTCTGGCCGGCATCGTCGCACTGATCGGCCTGACGCATAATCCAAGGTGGGGTATTTATCCTTTGTTAAGCGCACTTTGCGCAACGATTGGCGGCGGCTTTGCGGTTCGACAGCTGTGGTTGCAGAGCCTTCCAGCGGACCAGGTACCAAGCTGCGGGCCCGATCTATCCTATATGCTCGACGCCTTCCCACTAGCCGACTTACTTACCGCCATGACATCGGGCACAGGAGATTGTGCCGCCGTGTACGATGTAATTCCGCTCATGAGTATTGCCGGATGGGCCTTGTTAGGTTTCGTTCTTTTATTCGCGGCCAGCGTCATGCAGCTGCGTCTAGGGCTTCGCTAGACCTATTGCGCGAAGTGAATTAGAGGAGACGAAACTGCCAATAGTCTCGCCGGGGTTGACGCTGCTATACTCTCCGCCCCCTGAGTCTTTGATGCTGAGGGTTCATTTGTCGGCAGTGGTTTTGGAAATCCTATGGCTCAGTCAGTCATTAACATTCTGGTGGTGAACAGCAAAGGCGGCTGCGGTAAAACCACGGTCGCCACGAACTTGGCTGCAGCCTATGCCAACGAGGGCAAACAAGTCGCACTTTTTGACTTTGATCGTCAGGCCAGTGCCCAGCATTGGGCCGGCGCTAGAGGCCTAGATTTACCCAACATAGATCTCTATCACCGGCCAGACCCGGCAAAAATTGACCATGACGCCATGGGGCATTACGACGTTTGCGTATTCGACTCAGGTCCTGGCATCGCGACGCAGCCAAGCTTGCATGCCGAATTTGAGGCCTTGCTGAGGCTGAGCGATGTCATTGTCGTACCGATGCTTTCTTCGGCTTGGGACATTCAAGCGGGCGAGCATTTTATTACCCAACTGATGACTCAGCGCGTCTGGCGCGCAGCACCCAGACCCATCGCGGTGGTTGGCAATCGCATCAGCGGCAATCTTGCGGGACAACAAAAATTGCAGCATTTTTTGAGCTGTCTTGATGTCCCCGCGGTGTCACAGTTTCGCGAGTCCCCAGTCTACGCCGAGGCTGGAGATAGCGGACAAGGCATTGTTGAGATGAAGCGTAATCGAGCCGCTCGAAAGGAGTTCAAAGCTTGGTATACCTTGACGGGGTGGATCGATGAAGCAACGCTCATAGCAACATCTAAGCGCCTACCTGCAATGCCCTTGGCGGCCTCACGCGCAGACCGGCTCACCGGCGACGATGCCACTACGGAGCGCGCCTAAGCGCCAGGCAATTGCGCCTCGACGGGTGACAACCCATCCCCTGACCACATAGTTTGCTAATCCATGCTGCAAGTTCAAAACCTGACCTTTGATCGCGGCGAACACCGGCTGTTTAGCGACGTCAATTTGGTGGTGTATCCGGGCCAAAAGGTTGCCATCGTTGGTCGCAATGGGGTTGGCAAATCGACATTTTTCAACCTGCTGATGGGGCGCCTAGAGGCCAGCCAAGGCGATATCACCTATCCCCAAGACTGGTTGTTGGGCTACATGGCGCAGGAGGTCGAAGCAACAGAACGACCGGCGATCGAATATGTTATCGACGGTCACCACGCACTACGCGAAGTGCAGGCAAAAATTGCCGTGGAACAAAACCCCGAGAAATTGGCGGCTTTGTACAGCACCTTGGACGACTTCGGGGGTTATCAAGCAGAGGCCCGAGCCGGTGAGATACTTTATGGCCTAGGGTTTTCTGCCCAGCAGATCAATCAACCCTACCGCAGCTTTTCTGGTGGCTGGCGTATTCGCCTGAATTTGGCTCAAGCACTGATGTCGCCTGCCGACATTTTGCTACTGGACGAGCCAACCAATCACTTGGATTTGGAAGCCATCCTGTGGCTTGAGAACTGGTTACTGCTGTTTCAGGGTGCACTGTTAATCATTGCCCATGATCGCGCCTTTCTGGACCAGACCGTCGACCATGTTCTGCATCTTTCTGGCGAACAGGCCCATTTCTACCGGGGCAACTACACTGCATTTGAACGCATGCGCAGCGATGAACTTGAGCGGCAACAAGCCATGGCCGCCAAGCAGCAGGCCCAAGTTGCGCACATACAGCAATTTGTTGACCGCTTTCGCGCCAAGGCCAGCAAGGCGAAGCAGGTACAGAGCCGCATCAAAGCACTCGAGAAGATGCGCGCTCAAGCCATACTACATGTGGATTCTGACTATCGCGTCGGTTTTTCTGACCCAGAAAAAGTCTCCAACCCGCTGTTCACCTTTCGCAACCTCCGCCTTGGGTATGGCGATACCACCATCTTGCAGGATATCGGTCAGAGTATATTGCCCGGTGCACGCATAGGTGTGCTGGGCGCCAACGGCGCCGGAAAGTCGACCTTGCTCAAGGCCATCGTCGGTGAACTCAAGCCTCAGGACGGCGACTTTCAAAGAGGCGCACACGCTCCCATCGGATATTTCGCTCAGCATCAACTCGAGGCCTTGGATTCCAACAATACGGCCTACGCTGCGATGAGTGCTCTGCGCGAGGATTTTTCTGAGCAGCAGTGCCGGGATTTTCTCGGTGGGTGGGGTTTTGATGCCAACATGATTTCCCGACCGATTCGCAGTCTATCCGGAGGTGAAAAAGCGCGATTTGTGCTGGCGCAGCTCGCCGCAGAAAAACCGGCGCTATTGGTACTCGATGAACCCACCAACCATCTTGACCTAGATATGCGCGATGCACTTGCTCTGGCACTGCAAGCCTACGCTGGAGCAGTACTCATTGTAGCCCACGATAGAGACTTGTTAGAAAAAATTGTCGACGAGCTATGGGTGGTGGAAGCAGGCGGGCTGCACAGCTACAGCGGCGACCTGAATCAATATACCGCCGGACGGCTTTCGCTCACGTCCTCGGCTCAACGCGTCGATAACACCCATGCCGGAGACATGCGATCGAAAAAAGAACAACGGCGCGAACGTGCTGCGTCGCGACAATCGCTGTCCCACCTGAGGAAAGAGGTGCGCGCACTGGAAGCACAACTGGAAGAAAACACCACAGATCTGCAGCGTTTAGAGACCACGCTGGCCGATGAAAAAACCTACAGTGAACTGCCACCCGACGAGCTCACCGAACTATTAACGCAGGCAGGCGTCAAGCGCCAAACTCTAGAGCGCGTCGAAGAACAATGGCTAGAAGCTGTTGCCAAGCTCGAATCCCACGACGAAAACTGACAGGGCGTCGGCTATACTTGTGCGCTCGTCAATAGGAGCCACCATGCGCCGCTTCCCTTACACCAGACTGCGTCGAAACCGCGAAAAGGATTTCGTTAGGCGTTTAGTGCGCGAGCACCAAGTGACCGCCGATGACTTGATTTATCCCATGTTTGTTATCGATGGTGACAATAACGCAACGACCATTCCATCAATGCCCGGCATTGCAAGGATGACCGTCGACCTAGCGGTCAAAGAAGCCCGCATGCTTTTTGATTTGGGCTTGCCGGCTATCGCATTATTTCCCAACGTAGACGCTAGCCTGCGCACCTTAGATGGCGCCGAGGCTTACAATGAAAACGGTCTGATTCCCACAGCGGTGAGAGCGATCAAGGCCGAGGCACCCGAGTTGGGGATCATCACTGACGCTGCGCTCGACCCATATACGAGCCACGGTCAAGACGGTATTTTGGATGCATCCGGTTATGTCAGTAACGACATTACAGTGGCCGCACTGCAACGACAGGCAATTGTCTGCGCGGCAGCCGGAGCAGACGTGATTGCCCCTTCGGACATGATGGATGGGCGGGTCGGCGCCATTCGCGAGGACCTTGATGAGGGCGGATACATCAACACGCGGATCATGGCGTATTCCGCCAAGTACGCATCTTCTTATTACGGGCCATTTCGCGACGCGGTTGGCGCTTCCGCAACCTTGGCTAAGGGCAACAAAAACACCTATCAGATGGACTCGGCAAACAGCGATGAAGCCATCCATGAGGTAGCCCTAGACATCTCAGAGGGTGCTGACATGGTCATGGTGAAACCGGGCCAGCCTTATCTGGACGTGGTGCGCCTGGTGAAAGATACCTTTCAGGTTCCGACCTTCGCCTATCAAGTGAGTGGTGAATATGCCATGCATATGGCGGCGATCAATCAAGGCTGGCTCGATGCGAGCGTGATTGACGAATCGCTGCTGGGATTCAAGCGTGCAGGCGCCGATGGGGTGCTGACCTATTTCGCCAAGCATTGGCTCATAACTCGAGCAGAAGATTCCGCTAGTTGACGCGGTCTTGGGCGGCTCAACATCCACTATTGCGGGACAGTCAGCAAATAACGGTGCTACAATTTTTATACGTGTAAAACCATTGATCAATTCTGGAGAACTTTCATGAGCGATAACATCGTCTACACAAGCGATGACGGCTTCGACGCCGACGTACTGGGCGCAGATAAGCCGGTGCTTGTTGATTATTGGGCAGAATGGTGTGGTCCCTGTAAAATGATCGCGCCCATTTTGAACGAGATCGCGGACGAATATTCTGATCGCCTGAAAATCTGCAAGCTGAACATCGACGCCAATCAAGCCACCCCACCGAAATATGGGATTCGCGGTATTCCTACCTTAATGCTATTCAAAAACGGCGAGGTCGAGGCTACTAAGGTTGGCGCGCTGAGCAAGTCACAGCTGCAAGCATTTTTAGACAGCAACATATAGCGTAAACGCCCGGCATAGGCGTCCGGCCTATGCCTTTTTTGGCTGACCGCGCTGTCATTTTTATTGCAGATTGCGTCTTGACCCAAGGCACAAAAACCATAAACTAAAACGTATCGGCTCTAGAGAGGAGCCGGGATCCACGCCCGGACTGAGCCTAGCTTTCTTTTCTATTTCAAATCACATCGCCTGACACCTGTTGGCGCGTTAACACCTAACCACCGGTCCCCCCTTCCTATGGCTATGCACCTATCTGACTTAAAAATTAAACCTATTACAGAACTCATCGATACCGCGCGGGAAATGGGCTTAGAGAATGTCGGTCGATCGCGTAAACAAGAAGTGATCGCGGCAATTGTGCGAAAACTAGCGAAAAACGGTGAGGACATTTATGGCGAAGGCACCCTGGAAATTCTGCAGGACGGCTTTGGCTTTTTGCGCTCCGCTGACAGTTCCTACTTGGCTGGACCCGATGACATCTATGTATCACCCAGTCAGGTAAGGCGCTTCAACCTACGCACAGGCGACAGCATCGCGGGGAAAATCAGGCCACCCAAGGATGGCGAGCGATACTTTGCGCTCCTGAAAGTAGATGAGATCAACTTCAGTGAGGTCAACAGTAAAACGCACAAGGTGCTTTTCGAAAACCTGACCCCCCTATTTCCAGATGAACGCCTGCAGCTAGAGCGCGGCAATGGCAGCACCGAAGATCTGACCGCACGTATCGTTGATCTGGTCGCTCCCATAGGCAAAGGCCAGCGCGCCCTAGTCGTATCGCCGCCNAAGGCGGGTAAAACCCTNGTACTACAAAACATCGCCCAATCCATAACGTCAAAAAATCCAGANGTCGTGCTGATCGTTCTNTTAATTGATGANCGNCCNGAAGAAGTCACCGAGATGCAGCGCTCGGTGCGCGGCGAGGTCGTCGCATCCACCTTCGATGAACCGCCATCACGTCATGTGCAAGTTGCTGAGATGGTGATCGAAAAAGCCAAGCGCTTGGTAGAGCATAAAAAAGACGTGGTGATCCTGTTGGATTCGATTACCCGCCTAGCGCGAGCCTACAACACCATCGTACCGTCATCCGGCAAGGTTCTGACCGGTGGCGTAGATGCCCATGCGCTGGAACGGCCCAAGAGATTTTTTGGTGCGGCGCGAAACGTTGAGGAAGGCGGCAGCTTGACGATCGTCGCAACGGCACTGGTCGAGACCGGCTCGAAAATGGACGAAGTCATTTACGAAGAGTTCAAAGGTACCGGCAACCAAGAGCTTCACTTAGAGCGCAAGATTGCCGAAAAGAGAGTCTATCCTGCCATCAATATCCGGCGCTCCGCGACACGCCGGGAAGAATTGCTGATGTCTGAGGAGGAACTCCAGCGTGTCTGGATTCTACGCAAGCTGCTGCATGATATGGATGACATCGCAGCGATTGAATTCATCATCGATAAGCTCAAAGACACGAAGACNAACGNCGAGTTCTTTAGCTCNATGCGCCGCTAGCATTCATCGATACGGAANTGGTCAAGTTTAGCCNNCCCAGTTCNAGCGTTATCAGNTGCAATAACTCATCCGACTCANNCAGNTGGCTGCCCGNCTGTTTCANTGCGCTGNCCAAGNCTTTCGCCGCCAACACNAGGTACTTGTGNGCCTGGCTATGCTGACCTNNGGCGNGCNACAACCGTCCCAATGCCAANAGTAACTCGGGATCTTCCCCTTTTTTCGCTAACCGGCTGTGAAGCTGATCGATAGCGTCGTCCAATTGCACTACAGAAGTTATCTCGCCATAAGCCCTGACGAGTTCAGCATGCCAATGCTTACTCAGCGCCTGCTGAATAAGCTCTCGAGCCGCCTGAGGTTTGCCTTGTGCCAACAGCATGCCGGCGAACAACCGAACGGTGGTTGCATCTGCTTGCCACTGTTTGGGCAATCCTTTCAGCCCAATCCGCCAGACCGGCTCTTCTTGCTGCATGGCAGCGACAGAATCCGCCATGGCCTTGCCAGCTCTGAGCAGCGGCATTTGGTCGCGAAAGGCTTCAGCCTTGAGCACACCTCGCCTTTCGACGACCGCCCAATGTTGGCTTACCGCGGACCACTTGTTGTTTTCAATGTGACTCCACAGCAACAANCCCGCCTGCTCTGTAGAACTTGGCAGCTCGGCCAAAAGTGATTTGGCGTATTCAAACACCCCTGCTTGTAGCTGCCATCGCGCTACGNTTAACTCAAGGTATTGCCGATGCTCCGGATAATTTATCGACGCACCTTCTCGCAGTTGCTGCAGCGCATCGCGATCTCCGNCCTGCATAAAATGCCTCGCTTGAATCAGCAAGGCTTCAAGCTGTCGGTCACTCTCAACGCGAGCACTTTTAACGGCCATTGCCGCACCTCGCAGATCGCCACGCGCAAGGGCTAGGACGCCGCGCTGCCAGCTATCGTTGGCCTTGCTGTGCTGGCGCTCTGCTCGCCATTTTGCAATCAGACCTGCGCTCAACAGCAAGCGACGAACGCCAGCGTAGAGGACGAACACCACGGATATCAGCATGAGCAGGGTAAGGACGCCGGCTGCGATACTACTTTCGAACACCAAATCGCCAGCACGAATGAGCACATAGCCCGGATCGTTGAGTAGTGTAGCTCCCGCCAAGGCGCCCAAAACAATAGTGCTGAGCACCCAAAACCATTTCATCGCGCCGCTTCCATCAGCCGCGTTAATTCGCCGAGGGATCCGGATATGCTGGGTGTCGAGGCAGTCAGCGGCTCATCGAGCATTGCTAATAACGACGCCATGTACAGCTGTAGCTGTGGATCTGCCGGTGGCGCGAGATTTTGTGCGGCGACAACCGCATCGCTGATGCTTGCTTGATAGACCACGCTTTGTCGTCTTAAAGCAGCGATCTGGGCTCGCTCGAGCGCTGCAATGACCGCTCGCCGTGCCGCCATAGTTTCCTCAGGTCCTAGGGTAATTGCAGCGATCGCACCCTGTTCGGCCACCAGTTCCGATAGGTCGGTGATACGAATAAATTTTTCCAGTTCCCGAGCAACGGTGGCGAACGGTGTTGTGGACTGCTCGGTGGCAGGCGCACTTGATGCGGTCTTGAGCTGGAGCGCCTCGCGTGCCGCGGGCAAGTGATCAGCCAGTGCCTGTAAGCGCAGAAAGATGCCTTGCACATCGACCGGCCTCACTTGCTGCAACGCCAGTATTTCTTGAGCGAGGGCTGAGCGCGCGGGCAGCAAATCATATTCGTCCTGTTTNGCTGAACTTTGTACAGACTGCAAAACCTCNTCGGCACGCTGCAGCGTTTGTAGGGCAACCTGTACATCGCCTTCAAACTCCAGCCANTAGTTGGCCATGCGCAGCAAAAATGCCGCCTCGGATAAACGCCATTGACGCGGCGTGGTCGGCCTGTTGGCGTCGGCCATCGCCAGGCTATCGGCAACAGTGCTGCGCAGGTCCTCCTGCACGCTGCGGTTTTGCTCCTTGAGATCCTCACTTAGGNCAATCACCGAACGCTCAGTAGCCGCNATGGCCGAATTCAGCTCNTGCAGCATCTTCTGCTCAAGGTCAGACAGCGCTGCCTNGGTTTGTGCGGTTTGAATGACTAGTGGCTGCAGATAGATCAGCTGATATCCCAAATACCCCGCCGCGCNCAAGGCGACGACCGCAATCATTAATGAGATTCGACCGGTCCAATTGCTCGGGGGCTTGCCCGACGCCCCNGAAACCCCACTTGGCGTAGCAGCTTCGCTTGAGGAGTCAGAANTGGGCTTATCGGTCATGGTCTATCCTTGCACAGGCATCTTTGACAGCCTCGACATCTGAGGCTTCGCATATCAAAACCTTGGTCCACTTGCGTTCACGGGCATAGTCAGCGACGCGCTCTGATGCGGCCACTAGCATTGTCGTTTGCCGAGAGATTTTCAACGGCTCTAGCGCCACATCAACCTGCTGAAGTCCATGGATGGAGCCAACCCAAATGGCCTTGGGCTGGAAACCACTTGGCAACGCAAACTGCCTTTTTTCGCGACGGTATAGACTCAAGCGCTGAAACTGGCAGCGCTCGGCCAACGTGCTGGCGACCAAATCACGTCCGCCGTCGCCAGTCAGCAGCCAAACCCGCTGCGACGGCTGCAGTGCCCGAACTTGTGGCATTGCCAACAAGCCTTCCGAATTAGCCGCCTGCGGCATATANACCTTCAGCGCCCCATGTTCGATCAATCGAGCCGCTGTCGTCTTACCAATCGCCAGCGCCACCACCCCCCGATGGGAGGGTTGGNAGTANTGATCTAGGTAGGCGGACACCGCATGCTGCGACAGCGCAATGATAAGGTCAGGTTTGTATTGGGAAAAGGGTTCCGGCGGGGTCAGGGGTTCGATCTGCGTCACACTCTCGCACAGCGTGGACTGACCAAAGCCCTGCAGTTGCGCCGCNAGCCTGTTGGCGCTGGGTTCGCTATAGGTAATCCAGTGCATCGTATTCACTGCTTAGTAGCTATCTCGAGCATTGGCCAGAATGCTGTCAGCGCCTTGGGAGAGCAACTGTTCAACCAGTTCTTGAGCCAGCGGGCCGGGTTCGGCGCCTAGGCCCTCTGCTCGCAAAATACGCGAGCCATCGGCCTCGGCAACTAAGGCGCGCAATTGTATTTCGCCATTTGTTGTCAGCACAGCATGGGCCGCAACAGGCAGTGCGCAATCGGCACCAAGACCTNCACTGATGCCGCGCTCTGCTTNCACACAGCGCGCCACATCTGTATCTANCAACGTTTCCAATAGTGNCTGCACGGGGCTATCGGAAACGATTTCAATACCCAACGCTCCCTGACCNGGTGCGGGTAGACACTGGGCCACCGAGAACNGATAANCGTCCGAACGAGCCAAACCGAGTCTCGACAAGCCCGCTTGTGCCAGAACAATGGCATCGAACTCGCCGCTATCCAGTTTGCTCAAGCGCGTTTGAACATTGCCTCGAATACTCTCGACGCGTAGATCCGGGCGCATGGCCAGNAGCTGCGCCTGACGGCGNGGGCTAGAGGAGCCGACTCTGGCATTTGGCGGCAGCGCGGCCAAACCCTCAGGCGCACCNANGAGCACATCNCGANCATCGTCTCGATACCCGATGANGGGCAGANTAAAGCCTTCAGGTAGGTGTGCTGGCAGGTCCTTAACCGAGTGAACGGCGAGGTCAGCACGTCCTTCCAACATGGCAGCTTCAAGCTCTTTGATGAACAGCCCTTTGCCACCAATTTCTTTAAGTGGGGCGTTNAGCCAACGATCGCCTTGGGTGGTCATACCCAGTATGTGTACCGTGAGCTCTGGATNNGCCTCGAGCAGTCTGTCGCGAATGAAGTTCGCCTGCCAGAGTGCCAGNGCACTCTCGCGGGTCGCAATAGTGATTTCTTTCATCGNCTAATTATAGACGAGGAATCACCTTACGGATTGCTGGCAAATGCCTTTTGCTTTCGTCGACGAGCTTATATGCATCGCGCTTGCTTGCACCCATTTGGCCTTGCCCATTGTTATCTCGACCATTTCTTTCGTATCCCTTTGTANGCGTCTTTACTCTACCTTTTTGNCCCGNATNACNATCATCCCTCAAATGAANCGCCAGCNNCCGACGGACATTGGTATACTTTNNGAGCGAGACAATCTGCCATCAANAAGGCCNACTATAATGGACAACCCNAGCAACCCAAGCTCTGAAAGCCAGCCAANGCGNGTCTTTACGCGCGCGNTTCAGCGAGGCNACGGACGAATTTGTACAGGTGTTTACCGCCTCAATCGACTTTGACCGACGGCTTTACCAAGAGGATATTNCTGGCTCCATCGCTCACGCCACCATGCTGGCAACCATTGGNGTACTCACGNCAGCGGAAAAAGATCAGATCNAAAACGCGCTCGGCACAATCCTNCGGGAAATCGAAAACGGCGACATGCAGTGGCGAGTCGANCTCGAAGACGTGCATATGAATATTGAGCACNGGCTCATTGAGCTGATCGGCGATACGGGCAAAAAACTTCATACCGGACGCTCGCGCAACGATCAAGTTGCCACCGATATTCGGCTTTATCTGCGCGCGGCTATAGATCGGCTGGTTGCCCAACAAAGTGAACTTCTGCATGCCCTAGCCGATCTCGCTGACGCCAATGCAGGAACCATCATGCCAGGATTCACGCATCTGCAGGCCGCTCAACCCATTACCTTCGGTCACCACCTCATGGCGTGGTTCGAGATGCTCAAGCGCGACCGAGATCGTCTGCTGGATTGCCGTAAGCGCGTGAACCAACTGCCCTTGGGGGCTGCTGCCTTAGCGGGCACACCATATTTGCCCAATCGCGATTTGGTGGCGCGGCTGCTAGATTTCGATGGCGTCTGCGAAAATTCCTTGGATGCGGTGAGCGATCGCGATTTCGCTATTGAGTTTTGCGCCGCCGCAGCGNTGTGTCTGACGCATATGTCCCGCTGGTGCGAGGAGATGGTGCTTTGGTCCTCCCAACAGTTTGNTTTTATTACCCTGCCGGACCGCTTTTGTACTGGTTCTAGCATCATGCCGCAAAAGAAGAACCCTGATGTGCCGGAATTGATCCGCGGTAAAACCGGGCGAGTCAACGGACACCTGATTTCGCTGCTCACGCTGATGAAAAGCCAGCCGCTGGCGTATAACAAAGACAACCAAGAGGATAAGGAACCTTTGTTTGACGCCGTGGATACCCTCGGTAACTGCTTAACAGCACTCATTGGCATGGTGCCCAACATCCAAGCCAACACAGAGGTCATGCTGCAAGCGACACTACGCGGCTTCACCACCGCGACAGATCTTGCCGACTACCTTGTGCGCAAAAATGTGCCGTTTCGCGATGCGCATGACATGGTTGGTCAAGCCGTGCAGTTGGCGCTCAAAAAAGACAAATCATTGGAAGAGCTCAGCCTTGCAGAGCTAAATGGCAATGAAACAGCGGTTATCGAGCAAGACATTTACGAGGTTCTGACGCCCCAAGGCTCAATTGCCTCACGCGATCATGTCGGCGGAACCGCGCCGCAGCAGGTTCGCGCGGCCATCGCTCGGGCCCGAGCGCAGATTTGATCGATACCCAAGCGCGCGCGCTCATACGGCAACTATTGAGGAATCTTCGGTGACAGTGAACCCTGAGTTATTGCGGGCTAGTGCTGCCCATTACATCAATGGTGAGCTGTCCATTGAGGCAGTGGCACTTGCTGAGATTGCCGACGCGGTAGGCACCCCGGTTTACGTCTATTCTTCTGCCATGTTCGCCGCGCAGTACCACCTGCTCACGACGGCCCTTGCGGGTCTACCGCACCTCCTACACTACGCGGTCAAGGCCAATTCCACCCTCGCGGTGATGAAACAATTTGCTGACCTAGGCGCAGGTTTCGATATCGTCTCCGGCGGTGAGCTTAGCCGTGTACTAGCCGTCGGCGGTGATCCCGCCCAAGTCGTGTTTTCAGGCGTAGGCAAGTCGATTGAAGAAATCGACTTTGCGCTCAAAACCGGGATCGAATGTTTCAACGTCGAAAGCGCTGATGAGCTAGCCCGCATCAGTGACCGCGCCAAAATTTTGCGCAAGGTCGCCCCCATTGCGCTGCGCATTAACCCCAATGTCGATGCGCAAACCCACCCCTATATCTCCACTGGTTTAAAGGAAAACAAGTTTGGTATCGCGCAAGAAAGTGCACTCGCCCTATACCTGGACGCGCAGGCTGATCCGTGTATTCAAGTGCGCGGTATTGCCTGTCATATCGGCTCGCAAATTGGCGACCCCCAGCCCCTTTTTGATGCGCTGGAGCAGTTGCTTACCCTAGTCGATACGCTGAAAAGCGAGGGCATCGTGTTAACGGACATTGATCTGGGCGGTGGCTTCGGTGTGACTTATGACGATGAGCCTGCCTTTGATGTCACTGCTTGGGGCTCGAGGGTAAAGCAACGCTTGGTAGATCGTGGGCTAAGGTTATCGATCGAACCAGGTCGCTTCTTAACAGCCAACGCTGGCGTCTTACTGACACGTGTTGAGTACCTCAAGCCGGGTGAGGAAAGCCCACAAACGGCTCATACGCATACGTCGAGCAAACATTTTGCCGTCGTCGACGCCGCCATGAACGATCTGCTGCGTCCGTCCCTGTATCAAGCGTGGCATGGCGTGCTGCCCGTCAGCCAACATAGCCAAGGCGAGACCAAGTCTTGGGATATCGTGGGCCCAATCTGCGAGTCAGGTGATTGGCTTGCGAAAGATCGCCAGCTGTCTCTAAGTGCAGGCGACCTGCTATGCGTGATGAGTGCCGGAGCCTATGGCTCAACCCTATCGTCGAATTACAATACCCGGCCGCGTGCTGCTGAGGTGCTCGTCAACGGCACTGCCTTTCGCCTTGTCAGGCGGCGCGAGAGCCTCCAAGATCTGTTGTCTACAGAAATGCTTTGAGCGCCAACGCTATGCTCAATTTCAGCAAAATGCACAGTCTGGGTAACGACTTCATGGTGGTAGACGGCGTGACAACGTCGGTACAGCTAGATCCTGAACAAGTAGCTCTCTGGGGCAATCGTCAACGCGGTATTGGCTTCGACCAACTGTTGCTTGTGGCGCCTCCAAGTTCGCCAGTCTGCGACTTCGACTACGTCATCTTTAATGCCGACGGCAGCGAGGCACAGCAATGTGGCAACGGTACGCGCTGTGTTACAGACTTCGTGCACCGCCTCGGGCTGACCCAACAAAGCCAGCTGCGCTGGCACTCCAAGGGCGGCATCGTGCATACGGAGAAGCAACGCGATGGCAGTATTGAGACCTGGATGCCAACTCCCAGTCTAGGATATGCGGAGGTGCCGTTTATCCACCCCCAACCCGGCACGGCTATCGTATTGACCACGGAGCACGGCGATTTCAGCATCGTGCCTGTGGGCCTGGGCAACCCGCATGGCGTGGTTTTCGTCGACGATGTCATTAATCTTGATGTGGCTCAGATCGGTCACGCACTTTCGCACCACGAGGCGTTCCCAGAACAAGCCAACATCGGTTTTTGCCAAGTGGTCAACGACGGTTTCATACGTTTGCGCGTGTTCGAACGCGGCGCCGCAGAGACGCTCGCCTGCGGTAGCGGCGCCTGCGCCGCCGTTGTTGCAGGCAGACACTTAGGTCGGCTGGGCAATCGAGTGAAAGTATCCCTGCCTGGCGGCAAACTACGGGTGGAATGGCCCAACGGCAGCGGCCCAATCAAACTGACCGGCGATTCGACATTTGTCTATGAAGGACAGCTCAGCGGGGTAGGTCCAAACACATGACCATCGAAAAATTCACGGGCGGTAAAGACCTGCCGCCACTGAGCGATCAAGCGGTCCTGAACTTTCTGCGGCAGTCGCCGGACTTCTTCCTACGTCATCCCAGCGCGCTCTCAGAGTTAAGCCTGCCTCATGAATCCGGACAGGCGGTCTCCTTAATTGAGCGCCAAATCGATATTCTGCGGGATCGCAATGTCACCATGCGCCGACGCATGAATGAGTTGCTTCAGGCTGCTCGCTCGAACGACGAAATTTTTGCCAAGACTCGTTCTTTAAACCTGGCGCTACTCGAGGTAAATAGCTGGCCGGAACTTAACGAAGTGCTGGCAACCCACGTCTTGGTCGACTTTGAAGCGGATTTCGTTTGTGCTCACCTCTGCCAAGCTCAGTTGGCCCTCGCGCTGGATCATATTCAACATCACAACGAACAGATGCCGCTGCACCACCTGCACAGCAACACCAGTGCGCTATGCACAACGCTGCGGCGAGAAGAGCTCGCCCAGATGTTCCCGCTTTCCGATCACGAGGACAGCGGCAGTGCTGCTATTTTGAATCTCTCGCTGCTAAACGGCAGCGGCGCTCTCTGTATTGGCAGCCGTGATCCTGGGCGATTTGCCAAGGATATGGACACCTTATTCGTCACCTACATTGCCGATATTGTCGTTAAGGTGATGAACCGCCTCGCCGCCTCGTGAAGCAATCCAGCGATAATGGCCAGCCTTGGCTTGAGCGGTTTTTGTTAAACCTCGGGCAACAGCGCAACTATTCGCATCGCACCTTGGTGGCATATCGCCACGATATTGAGCGGTTCATCGTTTTTTTTGGCGAAGACCCGGCGAGCGCCAATGCCCAAGACGTCTCGCGATTTACCGTCCACCTAAAGCGGCAAGGCTTGCGTAATAGCAGCATTTCGCGCCGTCTCTCGGCGGTCCGCAGTTTCTACAATTTTTTGCTCGCCGAAGGCCAAGTAACAACGAACCCTGCCGCGGTCAGTGCCGGGCCAAGAATCAAGCGACGCCTTCCCAAAGTACTGGACACAGATCAAGCCGCACAGCTTTTAAACGTAAGCGCCGATGACCCGCAGTCGTTGCGAGATAAGGTGCTGCTCGAACTCTTTTACGGCAGTGGTCTGCGGCTGAGTGAGCTTGCAAACTTAAGACTGAAAGACCTTGATTTGACCCAAGGCATGGTTCAAGTGCTGGGGAAAGGCAGCAAGGAGCGTCGCGTGCCCTTGGGCCGTCTGTGCATCGCAGCCCTGCGTCAATGGATAAAAACCTCGGGCTCAGACAGGAGTGACTGGCTTTTCCCGGGTCGCGGCGGCAACAGCATTTCACCGCGCACTATACAGAATCGTCTGAAAAGAATTGCCGCGGTTCAGCTTGGTGACGACAGCCTACATCCGCATATGCTGCGTCACACTTACGCCACCCATATGCTCGAGTCATCGGGTGATCTACGCGGCATCCAAGAGCTGCTCGGGCATAGCGACATAGCGACCACGCAAATCTATACGCACCTAGACTTTCAGCATCTTGCGCGGGTCTACGACAACGCTCATCCGCGCGCGCATAAAAATGACAATAAAGGCGCTGGCGACAGCGCTTCAGAAGCGCCGCAAACAAATTGAAAACGCCAAATTCCAGTATTGACCTCGTGACCTTTGATCTCGACAACACGCTCTGGGATGTGATGCAAACGATCACCGGTGCTGAAAAGCTGTTACGCGACTGGATGGCAGAGCAAACGCCTGCGGCACTGGCGGTTTATGCTTCTGAACAAATCGCTGGCATTCGCGAGCAGGTGCTGGCCACACATGCCGAAAAGCGTCATGACTTATCCTTTCTGCGTATCCAGGTACTTCGGCAGTGCATGATCGCGGCAAATATGTCGCCTGCGGATGCTGAAGAAAACGCCAATCAAGCGTTTGCTGTGTTTTTCGCTGGACGCAATGACGTAGTTTTTTACCCAAATGCACTTGAGACACTGGAAATCTTAAGCCAGCACTACACGCTGTTTGCACTGACCAATGGTAATGCCGATATTGAACGCGTGGGCATTGGCCGTTTTTTTTCCGGTGCGGTGAGTAGCGCCGACGTTGGGGCCAGCAAGCCCGATCAACAGATGTTCACCGCCGTGCTGACGAAGGCCGACGTGCAGGCCGGCCGCGCCGTCCATATTGGCGATCACCTGTCAGACGATGTGTTCGGTGCAAACCGCGCAGGCATGCGCACGATTTGGTTTAACCATGAACGCCAAGCCACCAATAATACCGATCACGAGCCCACCGCTGAGGCGCATGCATTGGCCGATCTACCAGACCTCATCGCGAGTTTGGGCGTAGCTCAAACCCGTTAGCGCTAAACCTAGGGGTGGCTGTGTAACTGCTCGACCAAGTACGCCTTAACCGCATCGATATCACAAGGCAGCGCGTGCCGACGCATGGGCAAACCTTTCAGTGCTTCAAGCGTAGGATGCGTGGGTTCACCGCCCGTGGCCTGCTGTACTGCATCTGGAAACTTTGCCGGGTGAGCCGTTGCGACCACGACGACATCTGTCGATGCCACCTCCTGATCAAGATGATTGCGGGCTGCGTGATAACCCACCGCAGTATGCGGATCCAAGACATAGCCATACTGCCTGTTCACTTCGTGCATCGCTGCCAGAGTGTCCTTTCGATTTACCGCCACGCTCGACATTAACTGCGTATCCGGCGGTGCGCCTATGCTAGCGGCGCCGTTGGCAGCGAACTCCTGCATAAACCTGACCAACCGGTCACTGTCTTGCTCAAAGTGATAATACAAAAAGCGCTCAAAGTTGCTGGCGACCTGAATGTCCATGGCCGGCGACAAAGTTTGGTGTACTTCACCTCGGGCATAGATGCCGGTGGCAAAGAAGCGCGCCAAAATATCGTTGTCGTTAGTCGCCACTAACAAGTGCGTGATGGGGAACCCCATACGCTGGGCTAAATAGGCGGCAAATACGTTGCCAAAATTGCCCGTCGGCACACAGAAAGCCGCGCCTGCAGAGCTGCGCAAGCTGGCGTAACCGTAGTAGACAATTTGTGCTAGCACGCGGGCCCAGTTGACCGAGTTGACCGCCCCAAGTTGGTAAGTGGCTTTGTACTGAGCATCGGCGAAAACGGTTTTCATAATGTTCTGACAATCGTCAAAGCTGCCTTCAACTTCGATGCAGTGCACATTGTCGTCGTCCACCGTGGTCATTTGCATTTCTTGTAGCAGACTTACGCGACCCTTGGGATACATGATGAAGATGTCGATATTTTGCTGGCCGCGCACGCCGTCAATCGCAGCACTTCCCGTATCGCCGCTGGTAGCGCCGAGAATATTTAGGCGTTGACCGCGCTCACCGAGCACGTGTGAAAATAGCTTGCCCAGCAGCTGCAACGCCACGTCCTTAAAGGCCAGCGTCGGTCCGTGAAAGAGCTCCAGCACAGTAATGCCATCGAGTTGTTGCAAAGCGACCACGTCATCGTGGTTAAACGTGGCGTAAGAATCCGCAATCAAGCCACGCAACGTAGCAGGATCGATGTCATCGAT
>PBTJ01000051.1 GCA_002726925.1 Gammaproteobacteria bacterium
AAATTCCTTGTCGACTTTGTGCATGAGCAAAGCAGCCGCTAGCTAACCCGCCAGAAATCGGTGGGCTGCAGGGCGCTGCCAGATTGTTCGGTAAGGATCATTAGAGGCGGGTGAGTTGGTTGACCCGAGGCTTAGGTGCCTTTGGCGGATTGCTTATCGTCTATCTCGCGCTAATGTTCGGGGCATCGGCAACCGGCATCACCCAGATTTCGTTACGTAAATTTGTGGCGGGACGACAACTGGCGTTTTACAAGGCAAAGTCGGCAGGTGGTGCGTAATCCCGAGGTAGGCGGTTATTCTCATTACGATCTGCAATCAACAGACCTTGCTTCGCCAGCGCTTTAAAAAGCACCGGCTCTGCTGAGACCGGCCAGCCCTCGGCAGCCAACTCCCAGCAGTCAGCGCATACCCGAATGCGATATGCCGCCACTTCCCGAATCGCTTCGGCTTGTTCGCACAGGGCGCAGGTGGCGTCCACGGCGACGTCTAGCCGAGGTATTTGTCGGTGACCGCGCCTTCGCTA
This sequence comes from Gammaproteobacteria bacterium, assembly GCA_002726925.1. Classification (GTDB taxonomy): domain Bacteria; phylum Pseudomonadota; class Gammaproteobacteria; order Pseudomonadales; family Azotimanducaceae; genus UBA4421. Next base: position 524 of record PBTJ01000051.1, read on the forward strand.
GCAGAGCTGACCAAAGTCGCATACTTCGCCAATGTACCGCGCTGGGTGTAGGCACCAGGTGCCTGCCACTTGGCCTTACGGGCGGCGAGCTCTTCGTCACTCACGTGTAGATTCACTTCTGCGTTTTCGGCATCCACGGTAATGGCGTCCCCATCTTGCACCAAGGCAATGGGGCCGCCGAGGTGTGCTTCTGGGGTTACATGACCAATCACAAAACCGTGGGAGCCGCCGGAGAACCGGCCGTCGGTGATCATTGCCACGTCTTGCGACAGACCGCGACCGTTAATGGCACTGGTGGGGCTGAGCATTTCGCGCATGCCCGGGCCGCCTTTTGGTCCCTCATACCGCACAATGACCACGTCGCCCCTCACCACCGTGCCATCCATGATTGCCGCCATGGCGGCTTCTTCCCCGTGGAAGCAGCGGGCTGAGCCGGTAAACATCAGACCTTCGTGGCCGGTGATTTTCGCCACCGCGCCCTCTGGNGCGAGATTGCCGCGCAGTATCACCAAGTGACTGTCTTTNTTGATGGGGTTCGACAGCGGTCGAATGATNTTCTGACCTTCGGGATAATCGGCGACGTCGGCCAAATTNTCCGTCATGGTCTTGCCGGTGACCGTCATGCAGTCGCCGTGCAGTAGTCCTTCGTTGAGCAGGGTTTTCATCAGCGGCAAGATGCCGCCAATTTCAATTAACTCGCTCATGGCGTAGACGCCTGCGGGCCGCATATCGGCGAGCACCGGTACGCGCCGGCCCACGCGGCTGAAGTCATCAATGCCCAGCGGGATGTTCGCCGCGTGAGCGATGGCTAACAGGTGNAGTACCGCGTTGGTGGAACCTTCAAGCGCAATGGTGAGGGTGATGGCGTTTTCGAAAGCCTCGCGGCTCAAAATGTCGCTGGGCTTCAGGCCGAGCTTAATGAGGTTGCGTACCGCTGCGCCTGCGTTATAACTGTCCTGCTTTTTGTCCTGGCTGACGGCGTTTTGCGCAGAGCTGCCGGGCAGCGATAGCCCGAGCGCCTCCATGGAAGACGCCATAGTGTTGGCCGTATACATGCCGCCGCACGAACCCGGGCCGGGTATTGCCGTGGCTTCAACATCCTTCAATTCAATATCCGAGACGTTACCCGCAGCATGACCGCCCACGGCCTCGAACACCGAGACGATGTCGCGTCGTTCCTTGCCGGGCAATATGGTGCCGCCGTAAACGAAAACGCTGGGACGATCCATGCGCGCCATGGCGATACCGCAGGCCGGCATATTTTTGTCGCAGCCGCCGATGGCCACGAAGCCATCAAAACCTTGGGCACCCACGACGGTTTCAATGGAGTCTGCGATCACTTCACGAGATACCAGCGAGTAGCGCATACCCGGCGTGCCCATGGAAATGCCATCCGATACCGTGATTGTGTTGAACAGTACAGACTTTGCGCCGGCTTCATCTGCGCCCATGGCTGCGGCTTCGGCAAGTTCGTTAATGTGCATATTGCACGGCGTCACCATGCTCCAAGTGGAAGCGATGCCCACTTGCGGCTTACTGAAATCCTCTGGTTTGAATCCCGTGGGATACAACATGGCCCTACTNGGGGCCTGTTCAACCCCGTCGACGACGATNGAGCTATAGGGACGTTCGTTAGCCATTTCCTTTCCTTAGATGACGAGGCGANAATTCCAAAAGGCAGTCAGCCCAGCGATTTNAGCAGCACTTTAGAACCGCGCTGCCAATTGTAAAGCGATTGCTTAGTACTCGGCAGATCTTCGACGTTAGCATCGGCAAACCCTTGCTCGATAAACCATTCGTGAGTTTGGGTGGTCAGTGCAAACAGATGCTTGGCCCCCATCTGCAAAGCCTTGGCTTGCGCGGCATTAAGTAGGTTGGCGCCAATGGCCACACCGGCATTACCACGACGGTACAAATCGCTCACCGCCACACAGGCCAGTTCGGCCTGCAGATCGTGGGGGTAGACCGCGCAACAACCGACAACGATGCCATCCACCTCGGCAACCAAAAAGTGCTCAATCTCTTGCTCGAGTCGATCCCGGGAGCGCCTGACCAGTGCGCCGCTTTCTTCCAGCGGCCGGATGATCTCGACAATATCGCCAACGTCGTTGAGCGTTGCGGCGCGAACCGGATGGCGCTGCTCCTCTACTAGCTGAGTGCCTACACCTTCGGCGGTGAAGAGTTCCTGTAGCAGCCCTCCGCCAGTGGTAAAAGAGATTTGATGCGCTTTCGTGACCCCGGCTCTTACCGCACGTGCCATGGCGAGAAAGCGCAGGGCGGAACCTTGAGACAGATTGCCCAGATAGTCCTCCAGTGTGCTCGGCGTCACGGTGCTTTCGCGTTGGCCTTTGGCATTTTTCAGATGTGCTATCTCATCAAAGAAGATGAGCTTGTCGGCCTGAAGGGCGATGCTGATATCTGCGGCCAATTCTTCGGATGCCAAATTGAAGGCCTGCCCAGAATTGGAAAATCCCAGCGGTGATTGCAGGACCAAATTATTGGCGCCGAGCAGGTCTGCGATGCGCGGGCTGTCTAAGCTGCGCAGCTGTCCGGTAAGCAGATGGTCAATACCATCGAGGACGCCCAGCGGCTTGGCGGTAACAAAGTTGCCTGACACCACGCTGATATCGACATTATGCAGCGGCGTATTCGGCAGCCCGGTAGAGAACAGACCTTCGATCTGGCTGCGCAGCAAACCGTAAACGCCAGTTACTTTGCCCATATCTTGTGGTTCGGTGATGCGTCGATGACTGTGGATTTTAGATTCAGGTAGTGCCTCATCGAGCTGCGGCCGGCCGCCGTGCACCAGCACCAGCTGCACGCCAAGCACATGCAGTAAGGCCAAGTCGTGCACGATGTTGGTCACATTGGTATGCGCGAGCGCGTCACCGCCTAGATACACCACAAAGGTCTTGCCCCGATGGGCGCTGATGTACGGCGTGGAACCACGAAACCACTGAGAATAATCGTTAGTTTCCATAATCAGTTTACGCAGAATTTCTGAATGACCTGTCGCAGGGTGTCCGTAGCTGGTGACAACTGCGTCTTGTCGAGATATTCATTGGGCTGGTGCGCTTGGTCGATGCTGCCCGGCCCCCACACCACGGTCTCCATACCTAGAGTTTGCATGAAGTGCGCTTCAGTACCGAAGGCGACGGTGCCAGGTTGATTGCCGCTCAAACCGCTTAGCGTGCCCAACAACTCGCCGTCTGGATTNGATTGAAAGGGCGGAATGGGAGGNTAGGCTTTGTGCAGCTGNAGGCTCACCCCGGTGTTTGCAACGACGGCNTTAATGCGGCGCTCGAGCGCCNCGTGAACTTCTTCGCTGTCCATACCGGGCAGCAAGCGNAGGTCAATTTGCAGTTCCGCGTGGCCGCAAATGCGATTGGGATTATCTCCAGCACGCATGCAGCCAAGGTTCATGGTGGGCACATTTACCGCGAANGCATCGTTTTGGTGGCTTGCGGCCAACTCCTTGCGAAGAGCAATCAGTTCACTCATCACGCAGTGCATGGCGTCCAACGCGTTGGCACCGAGGCTTGGGTCAGAAGAATGCCCGGACGCACCTTCGAGCTTGATCGTCATCATGCTGATGCCCTTGTGGGCAAAAATCGGCTGCATGGCCGTCGGCTCTCCAATAATGGCGTAATCGGCCTTGGGCTTACCGCATTCCAACAGGTAACGGCTGCCGGCCATGGAGGATTCCTCATCCGACGTCGCGACAATGGTCAGCGGTGCGCTGAGTTTTTGCTGGGTAAAGGTCGCTGCAGCCTCGATGGCGACGGGGAAAAAGCCCTTCATGTCGCAACTGCCTAACCCNTAGTAGCGGTCTTGGTGGTCTTTCACAGTAAACGGGTCCGACTGCCATAGCGCTTCATCAAAGGGCACCGTGTCCGTATGCCCGGCCAGCACTAGACCGCCCATGCCATCGTTTACCTCCCCGCCCAGCGTCGCGATTAAATTGGCTTTATCGGGCCGGTTTGGTAGCGGCATGATATCTGNGCGGAAACCCAAATCGTTCAGCCAGTTCGCCAGATGCTCGATCACACGCAGGTTGCTGCGATCGATATCAGGCGATGTCGAGCTGACAGAAGGCGCTGCCACCAACTGAGTGAGCATGTCGGGAAACGATGGGAGCACGGAAATGTCCTTTGAAATCAGCGGAGCATTGTATGCCTAACCCCTGCGGTAAAACGAGTCCTCACCGTTCGGNCGAGTTTTGAANCGTCGATGCATCCANAAATACTGATCCGGTGTTTGGCGCAGCGAAGTCTCTAGCAGTTGGTTGAGCTGAGTGGCATCCGCTTGCAAATCGCCTTGGGCAAAATCGTCGAGCACGGGGCTAAACCGCAGTGTCCAAGTGCGGCGGTCGATGTCCCGCAATTGATGCAGCATCAGCACCGGAGAGTCATTGCGCTGTGCCAAGCGGGAACTCACGGTAATGGTGGCGGTGCGAATGTCAAAGAACGGCGCGAACACCGAATGCTTGGGTCCGTAGTCTTGATCCGCTGCGTACCACATGGCGCGACCGGCCTTCAGCCGNTTGATGATTTGGCGCATATCGCTGCGCTCTACGACGCCGTCAAAGTGATGCTTGCGGCCTTGGGTTTGTAACCATTCCCATACTGGGTTTTTGTTGCGGCGATACATCACGTCGACGAACCCGAGGTTGCTCAAGAATTGGCTGGTGATATCAATGGTGGTGTAGTGGGCGCCTACCAGCACCACACCGCGCCCTATATCATGAGCTGCCTCTAAGTGTTCTATCCCCTCGACGGTGTAGTGCTGGGACAAATCGCGCTNGGGGTTTAGCCATGGCAGGGCGATCTCGACGGCGCCTATACCGGTATGCCTGAAGTTATCCCGCACCAGCTNGCGCNGNTGGCNTGCATCCAGCTGCGGGAAACACTTAGCGATATTGACCTCGGTAATGTGGCGGCGAGAGCGCGCCAGGTGGTAGCCGAGCCAGCCAACGGCTTGGCCAATGGCAAAGATCCACGACATGGGTAAGCGCGCGAGTGCCCACATAAAAGCTACCGCACACCAAACAGGCCAGAGTCTTGGCTTCAGTAAGGAAGGGCGCACAGGTGTTGGATCCGACATAGGCAAATGGTAGCAGCTTCCGGATTGAGGATAGCCAGTAGTAACATGCAGCATTGTCGACTGAGGTAGCCGTGCTGCAATCCCTATTTAACGTTCAATCACTCACGCCGGTGGACAATCATGTTTTGGTGGTGGGGGACATCTGGATTGATCATCTGCTGTTAGCAACGGCCGAGCCTGCCCACTGCGAGTACTTACAGCACAGCAGCGCCGCTGGCTTGGCGCTTGGCCTGGCGGGCGCAGAGTTGGCAACAACACTGGTCGGGTTTGTCGGCGATGACCCTCTCGCTGCAGCGATTGAGACGGTCTTGCTAGACGCCGGGGTGGCCAGCGATCTGCTGCACATAAAAGCATGGCCAACGTTTACCAGCGCACACCTAGAAATTGCCGATGCTCGCGATGCCAAACTCGACGCACAGGGTCGGCGTATGCGTCGTCATCAGGACGAGCGCGCCTTGCCCATCGACGGCATGAGCGAATACGAATCCCATCTGCAAAATCGGGTAGAGCGATACNTAANCAACGCCGGCGCCCTNGTCTTGGTGGATCATGGCTTAGGCAGTATTGCTGATCCACGGGCACTGGCCTATGTGGCGAAACAGCAGGGTGTGCCAAGTGTTGCCGTGCTGGGCGCCTTAGCGTCAGATGAGCGTTACGGCGATGCCGATCAGCGGCTTGATCTCACACAGCACGACTTCGCAGCCGGGGTCAGCGCGCTGCAAGCGGCGCTGCCGCCATCGGTCGTATGTCGCGTATGAGCTTATCGAGCAAACAGCCTCGCCCAGCCCTTTACCCCGGTTTGCTGCTGTACCGGTGTATGCTTTGGCTGGCCTTGCCTATTGTTCTGGTGCGCCTTTGGTGGCGCGGTCGCAGCGATCCCACATATCGGCCTCGGTGGCGCGAACGGTTCGGTTTTTATCGGCAGCCCATTAGCTCGAAGAGCATCTGGTTTCATACCGTATCGGCTGGCGAGAGTATTGCTGCCGCGCCGCTGATTCGTGATTTCGCCCAGCGCGATGCATTAAAGCGCCCTGTGCTGGTAACCACGATGACCCCCACCGGCAGCGAGCAGGTCACTGGCTTGCTGGGCGACTGCGTGCAGCACTGTTACGCCCCCTACGACTTCACCTTCGCGGTGCGACGCTTTTTCGCGCACGTCCAGCCGCGTGCCTTAATACTGATGGAAACCGAGATTTGGCCGAACCTTATTTTGCAGGCCAAGGCCTTGGGTATTCCTGTGCTGCTGATGAACGCGCGGCTATCGGCAAAGTCCATGCGTGGCTATGAGCGCTTTGCTTGGTTGGGCAGACCCGTGTTGCAGGCAATCGACCTGATCGCCTGCCAAACCCAGGAACATGCTGCTCGCTTCCAAACGTTAGGCGTGCTGCCAGCACGCGTGCAGGAGGTAGGTAACGTGAAATACGATCTCGACGCGCGGATAGACTTGGCCCAGCGCGCTCAGCAGATGCAGGCGCGTCTTGGCGGCGAGCCATCGCAATCATGGATTGCGGCTTCCACCCATCCGGGTGAGGAAGAGCTTGTCTTGCAGGCCCATCAGCAGTTGCTGCAAACCCATGACAAGCTGCTGCTCTGGTTAGCACCCAGACATCCGAACCGCATCGCAGAACTGACGCCGCTGTTAGATCGCTTCTCCCAGCAGTTGCCTGGCGGCTGGTGTCGTTACTCAGACTTGCTTCAACAAAGCCGAGTCAACGATACACTGGTGAGCGTGGTGGTGGTGGATCAAATGGGGGTGTTAATGCCTCTGTACGAAGAGGCCGATGTCGCCTTTGTCGGTGGTTCACTCGTGGCCCACGGCGGGCACAACCCAATCGAGCCGGCGAGCGTTAGCACACCAGTGATCACGGGCCCGCATTACTTCAACTTTGCACAAGTCTTCGCCGATCTGATGCAGGTAGGGGCCTGCATAACAACAGATCAACACGCCTTGTTTGATGCTGTGGATCAACTGCTGAACGACGTCGAACGTTGCAACGTTATGGGCACGGCGGGAGCCGAGGTGGTGGAGATGAACCGGGGTGCCAAGCAGCGCAGTCTGGTGCTACTCGAACAGCAACTCAACGTTGGTTAGCCGTTGCCGTCGCGCACAGACACGATGCGCGTTACTGGCGCGCCGTTATCCATGAAGCTATTGATTTCCTCCAGATCTGCGTCGCCCAGCAATCCGGTCTGTTGCTTGAGTCGCAGCAAATTCAGCAGGTAGTTATAGCGAGAGTCTGCGTAGGCGAATTGCGAGTCGAACAAACGTTGCTGGGCTTGGAGCACGTCGACAATGTTTCGAGTACCTACTTCATAGCCCGTTTGGGTTGCCTCCAGCGCCGACTGGGCTGAGCGAATGGCCTTCAGTCGAGCCTGCACGCGAACCACATCCGTGGACACAGACTTATAGAGATTGCGGGTGTTGCGAACCACAGTGCGGCGCTGATTTAACAGCTGCTCGCGGGATTGTTCTGCACGCGCACGACCCTCGCGCATCCGCGATGTGGTACGCCCTCCCTGAAAAATGGGCAGGGTGACCTGTAGCCCATAGACCGTCGTTTCGGTCTCTTCGGGGCTGAACTGCTGGGTCAGTGGATTGCCGTTATTGTTATTGGTGCGCGTCACCGTGGCATCAACGGTAGGCGCGTAATCTGACATGCGCGAACGCGCATCGCTTTTCGCGGCGGTTAACTGCTCTATGGCCGCGCGAACTCCAAGGTTCGAACGCAGGGCGGCATTTACCCAAGCATCTTCATCTATCGGATCCGGTTGAACGATAGGTAACTGCTCGGACAGGGTTGCCAACTCGTCGTAGTCTCGGCCGGTAAGCGTGCGCAGGGTTTCAAAGCTGATGTAGTGATCGGTTTCCGCCTGAATTTGTCGCACCAGCGCGGCGTCATAGGCCGCCTGAGATTCCAGCACATCGGTAATGGCAACAAGGCCCACATCAAAGCGTTGCTGCACCTGCTCGAGTTGGCGCTGCACCGCAGTAACTTCAGCGTTCGTGGTATCCAGGCGATCGCGGGTGCGCAGGATATTCAGGTAAGCCTCAGCCACCCGCACGATCAAATCTTGTTCCTGGGCTGCTAACGCAAATGAAGAGGCTTTGACGAAGGCTTTTGCGCTGTCGTAGCCAAACCAACCCGACAAATTCAGCACTGGCTGGCGCAGTTGGGCGTTCCAGCCGTTGTCGTTATAGCCCTTTCTCAGTATTTGGCTCTGCAGACTCTGGTCTCCGGGGATGGTGGTTTCGGTTTTCGTAGTGTTCGCGTTGGCGACGATACTGGGCAGCAAGGCCGAGCGTGCTTGAGGTAAGCGCTCTTTGTCCGCCCGGTAAGAGGCGCGTGCTGCGCCGACGACGGCGTCATTATCCTTAGCGGCGACAAAGACATCGACCAAGTCATCTGCCTGAGCCGGGGCGCAGCAAAGTCCAGCGCTAACCAATAGGGCGACGAGCGAACGGCTGAACTTGGGATGCGAGTCGATCATTTAAGTTTCCTAATATGAGGCTCAATAGGCACGAAGCAAACATCGAAAAGCGACGCAGATGCTCAGAGGATGCAGATTATGCGCTCTCTAGCAGTCCAAGTAACGTGAAGCGGCACGGGCTTTTAGTCCTAAGCTTCCACACATCAAAAGAATACGATTTGATAGGCAAAACCCACATTCGCGCATAGCGCCTCTTGGGTGCCCTAGGTATATTACCTTGCTACAAATGCACGATCAGAGTTAATAAGTTCACGTGTCAGACAAACGCCCGGAAACAGACGCCGATATTTTGAGTCGCTCAACAGAGTTGAGCTACGACTTTGCCACCGGCGCGCGCCAACCCAGTCGTCGCTACCATCACGATTTGGTTGGCCACATGGCCGAGTGCGATATGAATTTTCAACGGCTCATGCAGCTGTTTCCCACGGTGCGGGAAGATGACTTCAAGTGCGTCATGCTGCTCCCTGGCGAGGCGGGTACGCGAGTGGAGTTAAGCGTTGTCGAACGCGGCCCCTATACGTCGACGGTGCAACTGACTCAGGTGCCCAAGCAAGACTGGGGCAGCAGCCCCAACATGAAAATACAGATGTATCACGACACCAAGAGTGCTGAAGTGGTGTCTTATCAACACGAGTCGCGCTTCCATGGCGCTTACGAGTACCCGAACAAACGCATGCGCGCCCGCGACGAAAAAGAGCAGCTCAATCGCTTTCTGGGCGAGTATTTGGCCCTGTGTTTGGCCATAGGCATGAGCGCAGACCCAGGTTTCAATATCGCTGCAAACCCCCAATCGGGTCGTGGGGGCTAGATCAACCCAGTGCAACAGACGTTGTTACACATTACCGATTGTCACCTCATGCCCCAGGGCGAGTTGCTCCTCGACACCGATACCGATGCCACCCTGCAGCAGGTCGTACAGCAGGCACTTAGCGAAAAGTCTCCCAGCGCAATCATCGCCACAGGCGACCTCGTGCACGGCGGCGGCACGCCAGTGTATCGGCGCTTTTTATCGATCATCGCCGAGCACTGTAATGCACCCTTGCTGTGCCTGCCGGGCAACCACGATCTCGCCGCTGAGATGCGTGAAGCGGAATTGCCCATGCAGTCGCTCACGCTGGGAACATGGAGTGTGGTCGGTCTTGATTCGCACGAAGACGATGTGCCTAAGGCCAACATAGATGCTGCAAAGCGTGATGCTTTGTTGCGCCATTGGAGCGAGCAAACCGTGCGCTTCGCTTTATTGGCAACCCATCATCCGCTGCTGTCTATCGGGTCGCCGTGGCTGGATAAGGACCGTATTGCTGATCCGGAAAGCCTAATGGATGCGTTGATCGCGGCGTCGGGTCCACAATTTGCTGGAGCGGTCTTTGGCCACGCGCATCAGGTGGTACAGGGCCACTACTGTCATCGGCCCTTGCTGGGCACGCCGTCGACGGCCTTCCAGTTTTTGCCGCGCAGTGAAAAATTCAGCACGGATCAACGGCCTCCGGGGTATCGTTGGCTAACGCTGGATGATGATGGGCATATTCACAGTCAGGTACGCTGGCTAAATTAAATAACCGTTCTACCTCTCTTAATTGGGCGCTCCTTTCTATGGTGGAAAAATCCTACTCAGCAGAATCATTGCAGGTGCTTTCGGGTCTCGAGCCCGTGCGTCGCCGCCCGGGTATGTACACCGACACCACGCGGCCCAATCACTTGGTTCAGGAGGTAGTGGACAACAGCGTGGATGAAGCGATCGCCGGGCACGCGCGCGAGATTGAAGTTTGTATCAACGCTGACGGATCTATCGAAGTGATAGACGATGGGCGCGGTATGCCCGTGGATATTCATCCCGAACATAAGATCTCTGGGGTCGAGCTGATCCTTACCCGGCTGCACGCCGGCGGTAAGTTCGATAACGAAAACTACAACTTTTCTGGCGGCTTGCATGGTGTTGGCGTGTCTGTGGTGAACGCACTTTCTGAGTGGTTGGAAGTAGAAGTGAAGCGTGACGGCAACCTGTACCGCCAGCGCTATGAGCGCGGTGAGCCAGTCAGCAAACTCGAGCCGGTGGATACGGTGGGCAAACGCAACACCGGTACCCGCGTCTGCTTTCTTCCAGAAGGCAGTTATTTCGATTCTTCGTCTTTGGCCATGGGGCGCCTGCGCCACCTCCTTAGAGCGAAAGCGGTTTTGTGTCCGGGTTTACGCATGAGCTTGGCGGTGGCGGCCAAGCCTGAAGAGAACGAAAGTTGGCTATACGAAGACGGCCTGCGCCAATACTTAGAGTTAGCCATTGGCGATGCCGAATGTGTGCCAGAAGGCACCATCATGCATCAGGCGTCCGGCAACGCTGAGGCGGTAGCATACGCATTGAAGTGGGTTGCCGATGGCGGCGCGCCCATTACCGAAAGCTACGTAAATTTAATCCCTACGGCCCAAGGCGGCACGCACGTTAACGGACTGCGCTCGGGGCTAATAGATGCACTGAAAGAATTTTGCGAATTCCGCGACCTGCTGCCTCGCGGGGTAAAAATCACCGGCGATGACATCTGGGAGCAATGCAGCTATGTACTCAGTGTGAAGCTGCTGGACCCACAATTTGCCGGTCAAACTAAGGAGCGGCTGTCGTCGCGTCAATCGGCAGTATTCGTTTCGGGTGTCGCCAAGGATGCCTTCAGCCTGTGGCTGAACGAACACGCCAGCGATGGCGAGCGCATCGCCGAAATGGCTATCGGTAATGCCCAGCGGCGCTTAAATGCAGCGAAAAAAGTGGCGCGTAAACGGGTGACTTCGGGTCCTGCGTTGCCGGGCAAACTGGCCGATTGCTCAGGCCAAGACGCTTCCCGAGCGGAACTGTTTTTAGTGGAAGGCGACTCTGCGGGCGGCTCCGCCAAGCAGGCGCGCGATCGAGAGTTTCAGGCGATTATGCCCCTGCGTGGAAAAATCCTGAATACCTGGGAGGTTGATGCGAATCAGGTGCTGGCCTCCCAAGAGGTGCACGACATCGCCTTGGCCATTGGCGTTGATCCGGCTAGCGCCGACTTGTCGGGTTTGCGTTATGACAAGGTGTGTATTTTGGCGGATGCGGATTCCGACGGCCTGCATATTGCGACCCTGCTGTGCGCCCTATTCGTCAAACACTTCCGTCCACTGGTCAGCGCCGGTCACGTTTATGTTGCCATGCCGCCTCTGTATCGGATCGACGTGGGCAAGGAAGTATTCTATGCCCTAGATGAATCTGAAAAAGACGCCGTACTTACGCGCATGGCAGAAGAGAAGAAGCGCGCCACGCCCATCGTGCAGCGCTTCAAAGGTTTGGGCGAAATGAATCCAGCGCAGTTGCGCGAAACCACCATCCATCCCGATACCCGTCGCTTGGTGCAGCTTACCGTGGATGAGGGGCGCAAAACCGACGAGATGATGGATATGCTGTTGGCCAAGAAGCGGGCGCCAGATCGTCGCCAGTGGCTGGAAAAGAAAGGCGACCAAGCCGTAATCGATTGACCAGGGTTTGCAGCAGCCCCAGCTCGAGTGGTCAGCGAAAATTTGATTCGACAAGCAGATAGGCACACTTCCTATGGATGATGAAATTCAATCCACGGCTTTGGGCGGCGATTCGCCGGAGTCCATGTCGCTGGCGACGTATACCGAGCGGGCGTACCTGGACTACTCCATGTACGTTATCAACGACCGGGCGCTGCCGCATATTGCCGATGGGCTGAAGCCGGTTCAGCGCCGCATCATTTACGCCATGAGCGAGTTGGGCTTGAACAGTCAGGCCAAGTACGCCAAGTCAGCGCGCACGGTGGGTGATGTGCTGGGTAAATTTCATCCCCACGGCGATAGCGCCTGCTACGAAGCCATGGTGCTGATGGCACAACCGTTTTCGTTTCGTTACCCCATGGTTGACGGTCAGGGCAACTGGGGCGCGCCGGACGACCCCAAGTCCTTTGCCGCCATGCGCTATACCGAAGCAAGATTGTCGCGCTATGCCGATCTGCTGCTCAGTGAAGCCCGCCAAGGCACGGTCGATTACAGCCCGAACTTTGATGGCAGCGTTAAGGAACCTAAACTACTGCCTGCCCAAGCGCCCTTTGTGCTGCTCAACGGCAGCACGGGCATTGCCGTCGGCATGGCGACGGATATTCCGCCGCACAACTTAAACGAAGTGATCAGCGCCTGTGTGCACTTGTTAGACAGCCCGAAGGCATCGGTGGCGGACCTGATGACCCACATCAAGGGACCAGACTACCCAACCGAAGCTCAGGTAATTACGCCGAACGCCGACATCCGTGCGCTTTATGACACCGGCCGAGGCAGCATTAAAGCGCGTGCGGTATTTCATCGTGAAGGCCCTGAAGTAGTGATTACTGCACTGCCCCACCAAGTCTCGCCAGCCAAAGTACTGGAGCAAGTCGCCCAGCAAATGAACGCGAAAAAGCTGCCCATGCTGGTGGATTTGCGTGATGAATCCGATCACGAAAACCCAACGCGCTTGGTCTTCGTGCCGCGATCCAATCGCATCGACTACGACCGTCTGATGAGCCACCTGTTTGCCACCACAGATCTAGAGCGCAGCTATCGGGTCAATCTGAACATCATTGGTCTCGACCAACGCCCAGAAGTGAAGGGCTTGGTTGGCATTCTCAAAGAGTGGCTACGCTACCGGCTCGACGTCGTCACCCGGCGCTTGAATTTCCGTCTGGAAAAAATTAACGACCGCCTGCACATTCTCGATGGCCTGCTCATCGCCTATCTCAATCTGGACGAAGTGATACGCATTATTCGCGAGGAAGACGAGCCACGGCCCGCGCTGATGAAGCGTTTCGGGCTTAGTGACACTCAGGCCAACGCGATCTTAGATTTGCGGCTGCGCAATCTCGCCAAGCTCGAAGAAATGAAATTGCGCGGCGAAAAAGACCAGCTAGAAACCGAAAAAGCCGATCTGGAAAAAACCCTCGGTTCCAAGGCGCGCATGCAGACATTGATCAAAAAGGAATTGCTGGCGGTTGCCGAAGAATACGGCGACGCGCGCCGGTCGCCGCTGATCGAAGCCGAAGAAGCCCAAGCCTTCAGTGATGAAGACTTGCTCACCAACGACCCCATCACTGTGGTGCTTTCGGAGAAAGGCTGGGTGCGGGCAGCCAAGGGTCACGATGTAAAATCTCACGAGCTAAACTATCGCACTGGTGACGAATTTGCGCAGGCGGCCAAGGGCCGCAGTAACGATGTGCTGGTATTCCTCGATTCCGACGGACGCAGCTACAACGCGCTCGCGCACACGTTGCCGTCAGCGCGAGGCCAGGGTGAGCCGCTGTCGGGTCGTTTCAAAACGAAAAACGATGCGCGCTTCGTTGGCGTCATCATGGGCAGTGGCGACAGCAAAGTGCTGCTCGCTTCCAACGCCGGCTACGGCTTCGTTGGCACGCTCAACGAGATGGTCACCAAGAACAAAGCGGGTAAAGCGTGTTTGAGCGTGCCCTCTGGCGGCTCTGCGCTACCGCCGGTAATGATTGATCCCGGGCTGCACGATGCCGACAGCGCAAGCGTCGCCGCCGTCACCAACCAAGGTCGGCTGCTGGTCTTTGCGTTAAAAGATCTGCCAGAGCTGACGAAGGGTAAGGGCAACAAGCTACTCAACGTACCGTCTGCTGCGTTTAAGTCTGGTGAGGAAGAACTGATCGGTGCAGTCGTCGTCGGCGAGAAAGACGAGTTGTTGGTGCACGCCGGTCAACGGCATCTGCGCCTCAAAGCCAAAGACTTAGAAAGCTATGCCGGAGAGCGAGCCCGCCGCGGACGTCGCCTACCAAGAGGTTTCCAGAAGGTGGATCGATTATCGGTGGAGTAGCGTGAGCGTTAACTTGCTTTGAGTGACGCATCACCCAGTTTGACAGTCATATCACCGAGGCTGGCTGGTAGAGCTCGTCAGACGAATGATTGCCTCTTTGCCCGTCATGACGAGCGACAGCGACGTAATCTAAGCGTTCTAACCAAGCAATAATCTAAACGACGAACGGACCGCTGATCAGGTTAACCAACGACCGTTCCACAGCCACAGCCACAGCCACAGCCACAGCCACGATCAAAAGATCTTAGGCAGGCCGGTGAATGCCGCAGATCTTGTGCCCATCTGGATCTAAGAAGTAGCACAGGTACATCAGACCCATGTTGCCGTTGCGGGCTCCAGGTGGATCTTCTGCTGTGGTAGCGCCGTTGGCAATCGCCACGTCGTGGAATTCCTGCAGCTGCTCTGGCGAGCTGCATAGAAAACCAATCGTCGAGCCGTTGGCGACACTAACGGGCTGGCCGTTGATAGGTTCGGAAACGCTGAAGGTCGAGCCATCGTGGCTATAGAACAAACGGGTATGGCCGGTGTCATTCACATGCTCCATGGCAGGGGCTGCGCCCAGTACGCCGAGTACGGCATCGTAAAAGGCTTTGGTTTTTTGAATGTCATTGGCGCCGATCATAATGTGATTCAGCATGGAGATTACTCCTCTTTGTGGTTGAGACCGGCCAGCAGACTAGACGCATAAGATGCTCAATGCCATAGGCGCTGCATCTGTCCGACCAGAGCCCTCAGGTAGCCAGATTAAAGCCCAGCACTACTTGGGCCTGACCGGTAATCAGTGTTTTCTCTCGTTCTGGTAAGCGCTCGATACTGTAGAACATCTGTTGAGGGGCAAGGTCCTCCAAAATCGGGTGCGTGAACTCCTGCGCCCAGCCACATTGTTCTTGCGTGAGGTCTGCAAAAACCTCCGCTGTCATCAGCGCGGTCTCGGACTTTGCTAAGGATGCTAGCGTCAAATTTTGCTCGAGGTTCGTTACCGCTTCGATGGCATCTACGGTCATCGCTGTGGTCTCGGCAGGGTCCTTAGGGCTGATGATATTGCATAGGTGACAACGGAACTCACCTTGGGTTTCGTATTCTCGCAGCAAGCGCTGCAGCAGCAGCGATGCGTAAATCGCCCGCAATCCGTTGGTTTCCGCCTTGCTGATTAGCAACGCCAGCCCGCGCTCCTGTATGGCAAAAGCAAATCCGGGATACAGCGCGCAAACCTCTCGGGCCATGGCCAGCGCGTCGTCAATGGCCTGCTTTTGCTCGGCCGAGCGAAGACTGCGCTGGTTATGCAGTTTTACTGTCAGCAGATAAGCGGGCTGCTCTTGGGCTTGCTCCGCAGGCACCGAAACGATGGGCAGCGAACGATTGCCCCGCGCACTGAACTGAATAACCATTACCGTAACCGCCGGGGTCAGCAGCACGGTAATGAGCGACAGCAAGCCCAGCATCCACGGCAACGGTGGCGCGAAGGCCTCTTGATTCAGCGTCACGTAAACGATGCCGCTTAATGTCTCGTCAATGGTCGCCTGCGCCACATAGCTGACGTTCGACGGCTGTATCCCGCTCATCGCCATCATTGCATCGCTGGGGTCAAAGAATGCGATGCCGCCAATCTCTTCCAGTGCGGTGAGTCGGTTGGCGATCACGGTCAGGGTAATTTGCTCGGTGTTTAACAGCGCATCTGCGGTGGTGTTGGCCAGCGTATTGGCCAGCGCGCTGCCGTAGCGATCCATCTCTTCTTGGCCGTCAGGCCGCTCAAACCAAATGACCAAAAGACTCGCCGCACATATCGCGGTGGCAATCGCCGCCGCGGGCAAGGTCACCCTGCTGGCGCGAAACTTTGTACGAAAACGCTGCAGAGGACTCATCGAGTGGGTATGCCGCCCAGCGCCCGACGAGTGTGGTCGTAACGCAGCGCTTTGCGCGCAGCCGCATGTGCTGGGCGCTGTTGTGGCAGGGCGAAGAGGGTGTGCAAAAAGACCTCGTTTTGTGGTGTCGCGGCGGGTGATAAAATACCACAAAGCGTAGGATGCAATCCTTCTCGCGACCATCTCAGGCCGCTAGACTATCGCACTATGTTGCAACGCAAGGCTCATCCCTTGGCCGAACAAATCATGCTGGTAAGTATTTCCGGTCAGGACAAACCGGGGCTGATGTCTGCGCTGATGGCCATTTGCGTTGAGTTCGACGCGCAGATTTTAGATATGGGCCAAGCGGTGATTCACGATGAACTTGCGCTCGGTCTGCTGCTTTCCTCTGCAAAGAGCGATGCCCTACGTCAGGCAATCACTGCCCGCTGCACAGACGTTGGCTCCGCCCTGCGACTGCAAACCGTCGATGCCGACGACTACGGCACTTGGGCAAAATCGATTTTTGCCAGTCCGCTGATTTTAACCCTGCTGACCAATGGCTCTGCCGCAGAACCCCTGCAGGCGGTCAGCGCGCTTACCCACGCTTGGCAAATGAACATCGACACCGTGCGCCGTTTAACCAAGCCACGCGCACTGATGGATGTCAGCGGTGCCGGTGAGCGCTTTGGCGTAGAGATGCGCCTAAGCGGCGAGCTGGCCAACAGCGTTGAGTTTCAGACAGAACTGCTCAAGCTTGCTGATCAAAACGATTTCGACGTGAGTCTGCAGCGAGACTCTGTGTTTCGACGCAATCGGCGCCTTGTCGCCTTCGATATGGACTCCACCCTAATCGCCGAAGAGGTGATGGACGAACTGGCCAAGCGCCACGGCGTGGGCGATAAAGTGGTGGCCATTACCGATGCCGCCATGGCCGGCCAGCTAGATTTCAAAGAAAGCTTTCGTCAGCGCGCGGCGCTGCTTGAAGGCTTGCCCCTGCAGGTGCTGCACGAAGTGGCCGAGTCGGTTGCACTTAACACGGGCGCGCGACGTCTGATCAAGGCGCTCAAACACTTTGGCTATACCGTCGCCGTGTTCTCCGGCGGCTTTCAATACGTTGGCGAGTACTTGCAGCAGGAACTGGGAATCGACCACGTCTTCGCCAATGAGCTGGAAGAAGTCGATGGGGTGATGACCGGTAAGGTGATCGGCGACATCGTCGATGCCCAGCGCAAGGCCGAGTTGCTGCGTCAGATTGCCGTTAAAGAAAATATCTCTCTCGCGCAAACCATCGCGGTTGGTGACGGCGCTAACGATCTGCCTATGCTGCAACAGGCTGGGCTAGGGGTGGCGTATCACGCCAAGACTATCGTGCGCGAAAACGCCAAACACGCTATCTCGAACTTTGGCCTCGACGCCATTTTGTATCTCATTGGCTTCAGCGACTTAGATATAGAGCAGGCGCTCACCCGCGACTGACGCGCTGCCGTTCACCACTGCCGCGTTAAAAAATCGTCAATCACACCGCAGGCCTCAGCCATGTGCGCGGCACCGTTTGCACCGGTGTAGTAGTGGGTTGCCCCCTTCACCACATGCAGGTGCTTGCGCTCGTGAGTCACCGCGTCATACAGGCGCTGGGTATGGCTTGGCGTGCAGGCATCGTCTGCCGAGTTGCCCACAACCAATACCGGCACGCTGATTTTGCTGCCTGAGGCGATCGCATCGCAGCGCGCATCGTCGTAGCTCCACTGGCTGAGCCAACTGCGTAGGGTGCAAAACCGCGCCAGCCCCACCGGGCCATCGTTGACAATTTTTGGGTCGCCCAAGTAGCAGCCACCGGGTTTGCGGTCGCTGGGCTCAATGCTCGGGTCGAGCCAGCGCGGGTCGGCCATGGTGCCGTGCACGGTAAAGGCGAACTCGCTCCAAGGGCTGTCGGATGCGCGGATGACATTAAGCTTTTCCCGCACCCACGCAGTAATGCGCCGGTTGCGTGCGATCTGGGCTTGGGCAAACAGAGCGAGAAAATCTGCTGAATAGGGCGGCTGGTTTGGGTTGGCAGCATCGTAAAGATTCAGCTGCGCATCACGCAGGTGAGGCTGGCTCTCGTCAGTAATCGACGGGTCGAGCCATTCGGTAAAAATACGGTGCCGGCTCACATGCGCCGCCAGCATCAAGATCGAATTAGCCGCGGGCAGGCGCGCCGCATCCACCGTGTAAGAATCCCCCGCCGCGGTATCGCTAATGCCGTCGCCCGCTTCTGCCAACGCCTGATACCACAGCATCAGCGAGCCGCCGCCGGACCAGCCTGCCAGCACAATATTGCTGTAGCCCAGCCGGTCCTTTGCATCGCATATCGCCTCGCCCAAGTCGCAGGCGACTTTTTCCATCATCAGCGCGTAGTCGGCGCCGCGATAGCGCGAGTTGGCCCACAAAATATGATGCCCCCGCTTTGCCAGCTGCCGCACCAAGGGCAAGTACATACCGCCCCCTACCGGATGCATAAACACAATCAGCGTGTCGCTGGGTTTATCAACGGGTCGAATTAAATGGCAGTCCAGCCCGACAATGGCACCGCCGCCGCCGTACACATCGCTGTAGGTGGCGTTCTCTTGAAAGCCCACCGCGTAGGCAATGCGCTCGCAGCCTTTTGGTGTGCCTGGATTCATTGCCGATGTCATCGTGCTCCCCTTATTCCCTCATGCCCTTGTTGCAGAGTCTGCCGCGAAACGCATCGCGTGAATACTCGGGCAGCCTGATCTGGCGGCGTTGGGTCGGCGCTCTTTGTCGTTCGTTAACCTCGGCCTTTGAAGGCTAATGCCGTTTTGGACATCTCGCCCGGTTCTTCGCGCACTAATCGCGGCAGCAGATAGCCCGGCAAACGCTCGCGCATCGCCTCATAGATTGGCTGTGCTTGGGCATCCGACACCATAAAGTGCGCGGTGCCGGTCACCGGATCGGGCATGTGCAGGTAGTAGGGCAGCGCGCCTTGCTCGAACAGCATCTCGGATAACTCACACAGCACATCGACGTCGTCGTTCACACCATGCAGTAGCACGGTCTGGTTCAGCAGGTGCACGCCCGCCTCGCGTAGGCACGCAAACGCGCGCGCCGTGTCCACGTCGAGCTCTTGCGCGTGGTTGCAGTGCACCACCACAGTGATCGAACAGCGGCTTGCCGCTAAGCTTTCGAGCAGCGCCCGGGTCACGCGTTGAGGCAGCACAATNGGTAAACGGCTGTGCAGGCGAATACGCTTTACGTGGGCAATGGCGTTAATGTCATNGATCAACTCGCNCAGCTGGGCATCGCCGAGCAGNAGCGGGTCGCCCCCAGACAGAATTACCTCGGTAACCGAAGCNTCAGCGGNGATCACNTCCAGCGCTTCNCCATGGCCTGNCGGTTTGTGNTCTTGGTAGGGAAAGTGCCGACGAAAGCAGTAGCGGCAGTTCACCGCGCAGCCTGGGGTAGTAATCATCAAAACCCGGCCTTGGTATTTTTGTATCAGCGTGGGCGCGCGTTTAAACCCAAGCAGCGCGTTATCCTCACCCAAGGGGTCGGCGACAAAACCCGCACTGTGCTCGCGCTCTTGTAGCAGCGGCAGCACCTGCCTCAGCAAAGGGTCGGTGGGGTCATTGGGGTTCATCCGNCCAGCGAATGACATAGGCACCAACATGGCAAAGTCGGGCTGGGGATCCAGCGCCAAGGCGTCAGCGGGCAGATCAAGGTGGCTTAGCAAGTCCCGCGGCTGCCGAAACGCCCCGCGCAGCAGCTTTTGCCATTCGTCGGACTGCCACGGCGTTCTGTTCGGGGTTATCATGAGGGCTTACCAACGGATGAATACAANACTATGGCTACTTATTCTACCAACGAATTTCGCTCNGGCATGAAAGTGATGCTGGACGGCGACCCCTGCAATATTCTGGAGAATGAGTTTGTAAAGCCGGGTAAGGGCCAAGCCTTCAACCGGGTGAAGATGCGCAACCTGAAAAACGGCCGCGTGTGGGAGCGCACCTTCAAGTCAGGCGAAAGCATCGAAGCCGCCGATGTCATCGATCTAGACATGGAATACCTGTACGGCGACGGCGAGTTTTGGCACTTCATGAAAACCGATGACAGCTATGAGCAGGTTGCAGCAGATCAGTCAGCGGTAGCCGATGCAGAAAATTGGTTGAAAGAACAAGAGGTGTATCAAGTAACCCTTTGGAACGACGCCCCCATTGCGGTCACCCCGCCAAATTTCGTTGAACTTGAAGTCACTGACACCGACCCGGGCCTGAAAGGCGATACNGCCAACGGCGGCACCAAGCCAGCCACGCTGTCGACCGGCGCCACCATCAAGGGCGTACCNCTGTTCATCAATATTGGCGATGTACTGAAGGTCGATACTCGAACCGGCGAATACGTCTCCCGCGCCAAAACCTAACGACCTCAAGNACTCATGAGTGACTGGCGACCCNCGGCGCGCATAGAGCATTTAAAACAGCGTGCCGAGCTACTGGCGCAGGCAAGAGCCTTTTTTGCCGAGCGCAACGTCATCGAAGTGCAAACCCCGGTGCTTGCCAAGCACACAGTGACCGAGCCCGATGTGCAAAGTATCGAAGTGCCCGGCTACGGCTACCTGCAAACCTCGCCGGAATATCAAATGAAACGCCTGCTCGCCGCAGGCATGCCCAGTTGCTATCAGCTAGGCCCAGCCTTTCGCCACGGCGAGCAAGGGCGCCTGCATAACCCAGAATTCACCATGCTGGAGTGGTATCGGCTCGGNTTTGACCACAATCAGCTCATGTACGAAGTAGCGGACATGGTGGATGCCCTGTTGGGCCCCAAACCTTATCAACGTCTCACCTACGAAGACGTTGTCGGCAAGAGCGAAGGCCGCANGAGGGATGCACTCGACCTCGCTCTCGCCGACGCTTGTGAGCGACTCACCCCTGGACGGTTTTTCATTACCGACTACCCTGCAGACCAAGCCGCGCTAGCGCGCATAAACCCAGACGGCCAAACCGCAGCGCGATTCGAACTGGTCATTGACGGCGTTGAAATCGCCAACGGTTACTGGGAGTTGTTGGATGTCGAGGAGCATCGTCAGCGGTTCAAAACTGACGNTGAAATAAGACAGCAGCGTGGGTTGCCAGCCATGGCNGTGGACGAGGCGTTCATCGCGGCTTTGCAACACGGTCTGCCCGCATGCGCAGGCGTNGCNATGGGCTTTGATCGANTGGTGATGTTGGGGATTGGCGCGAAAGCTCTTTCTGATGTGACGGCGGTTANAGGCANCTGAGCGATNCGGCCCNATAAGCACTATGTCCCCTGTCTGATTTTTTACCGCTGCACGCNATCNTTCTAACGAAAAATATCCGTTATNTGACNTAACCCGCAAACAGCGTGANGTCGTTANNCCTCCATTCGTGCACAATTCTCATAGATCTGCCGTATTGCTGCAGGTGCCAGCGCCGTTTTAGAAAAAACGGTGCGTGTTTTGGGTAAGCGCGCTGAGTAAAAAATTCTCCCTAAGCGAGCAGGATCAGATTCCTGCTTGAGGCGAGCGGCCAAGATTTTCTTCGAAGGAGAATGGAAAATGCAGGACATCTTTATATCGATAAAGGCTTACTTATATGAGCGCGCGGCGAGCCCACTAACTGGGGCGTTTGCTGTCTCGTGGGTGGTCTGGAACTATCGATTTTTTGTTGTTTTATTCTCAGACGGCTTCTCGACGCCCAGTAGTAAATTTGCGGCTATCGATCAGCTCTTCGACGTCGATAAACTGCCCTTCGGCGAGTACCTGTGGCCATGCATTGGCCCTTTTGTCCACGGATTATTCATGCCCGCAGCGATTGCCCTTTTTTACCTATTTATTTATCCGGTAATGGCTCAACCGGTGTATCAATACTCCCTAGTAAAACAAAGACAACTAACGGTAATTAAACAAAATCTGGAAAGCGAGAGACTTCTGACCGCCGAGCAATCGAGCAATATTCTGCGCCAGATGGCACAAATAAAAATTCAGCATGAAAACGAGGTAGTTGACTTAAACGATCAAATATCGAAGCTCAAAACGTCTCATGAAAGCGAGTTAGCTCAATACCGTAGTGAAAGATCGAAACTCAAAGAGGAAATTAACAAGAGGGACGCGGACTCCCACCCGGCACTGCCAGACATGGACGAGCAAGCCACGGAAGAAGCACTGAAGAATTTTGATGCCATAATACTCGCCGCCATTGAGAAGCGACCGCCGGGACTATTTAGACTAAATGAACTCTTGGGACAGTCCCATTGGAGCGCCATAGCGGTTGATAAAAGGGGAGAGCTGGAAGAGCGGTTTCGGTCTCAGGTTGAGC